>NZ_BPPH01000002.1:0-271039 GCF_021602765.1 Acinetobacter sp. KAM396 | reverse complement strand
TATTATGACATTAATCCAGTCAGCAAAGCTGAATGGGCTGGATCCCTATGCCTATTTAAGTGATGTGCTGAAAAGGTTGCCGACACATAAAGTGACTCAGATTGAAGAATTGCTACCACACCGCTGGAAACCTGAACCGAATTAAAAAATAGGCATGGGGTTCAGCGGACGCTTACATAACATCTCGTCTTTGAGCAGGACTAAATTAACTAACAACTTGACTTTAGAGAATTACGTGAATTTAGCCATGCATTTTAGCATTGGACGGACTTCGCCTATTACGCTATAAAAGACAAATAACAGAATAAGTAATTATTTTTAATAGATAAAAAACTGCTAATTTTACTTAAACTAATTTTTAAATGTACTTACAAGTGATTCAAAATAAAAACAACAGATTTTCGACTAAAGCATAACTGCATAACGGCCATAAAGTCCCTATCGTTTTAGGCAGGATAAAATAACGACACATATGGAGAAAATAATGGTCAGCGCATACGATGAACTACCGCGTACCCCTGCGAACTTTGTCGCCTTGTCCCCGTTACGTTACTTAGAACGGGCAGCTTATATTTACCCTCACCAAAACGCAATTATTCACGGTTCACGTCAAATTACCTGGCTCGAAACTTATTTGCGCTGCTGCCAATTTGCGCATCAACTTCAAAATTTAGGCATCAGCAAAAATGATACTGTTTCGGTGCTGCTCCCTAATGTTCCCGCCATGCTAGAAGCACACTTTGCCGTACCAATGGCAGGTGCAGTGCTGAATACCTTAAATACTCGTCTAGATGCTAAAACACTGGCATTTATGCTTGATCACGCAGAATCCAAAGTGCTTTTGGTAGACCCTGAATTTGCAGCTTTAGCACAAGAAGCGTTAGAGATGGTCAATCATGAAATTTATGTGATTGATGTCAGCGATACAGAATATGAACATGCCGCCAATGCCCTTAGCATCGGACAGATTGAATACGAAACTTGGCTGGCTGCTGGTGACCCGAATTTTGAATGGCATTTGCCACAAGATGAATGGGATGCAATTAGCCTGAACTATACGTCTGGCACGACAGGCAACCCGAAAGGCGTGGTCTATCATCATCGCGGTGCTTACATTAATGCAGCCAGCAATATTATTGCCTGCGGGATGACACCCCGTGCGACTTACTTATGGACACTGCCCCTATTCCACTGTAATGGCTGGTGTTTTGCATGGACGATGGCAGCCAACGGTGGCACCAATATCTGCTTACGTAAAGTCGACCCTGAACTGATTTTTAAATTAATCGCAGAGCACAAAGTCGATTATTTCTGCGGTGCGCCAATTGTCTTGTCGATGCTCATCAACACCCCAGAACAGAAAAAGACCCAGTTTGATCACCGTGTCGAAGTGATGGTTGCGGGTGCTGCGCCGCCAGCAGCAATTATTGAGGGCATGCGCAATATTGGCATTAATGTGACTCACGTTTATGGCTTAACTGAAACCTATGGCCCATCTGCATTATGTGCTTCTCAAGCAGGATGGAGCGACCTATCCATTAAGGAACAGGCACAGTTACATTCGCGTCAAGGCGTGCCTTACCCGTTGCAAGACGGCATGAAAGTTTTAGACCCTGAAACCATGAAACCTGTGCCGAAAGATGGCAAAACCATGGGCGAAATTATGTTCCGTGGCAATATCGTGATGAAAGGCTATTTGAAAAACTCAGAAGCTACCGCAGAAGCATTTGCAGGTGGCTGGTTCCATACGGGTGATTTAGCTGTCTGCCAACCTGATGGCTACGCCAAAATTACTGACCGTTCTAAAGATGTAATTATTTCAGGTGGTGAAAATATTTCTTCACTCGAAGTCGAAGAAGTGTTGTATCAGCATCCTGCAGTTTTGACCGCCGCAGTGGTGGCAAAACCAGATCCACGTTGGCAAGAAGTCCCGTGTGCCTTTATTGAACTAAAAGAAGGTAAACAGGTCAGCCCTGAAGAAATTATTGCTTATTGCAGTCAACATTTGGCGCGTTTTAAAGTGCCAAAGGAGGTGGTAATTACTGAAATTCCCAAAACGTCGACAGGTAAACTACAAAAATTTGTACTCCGCGAATGGGCCAAAGAGCGTTCAGTCGGTGAGTTTAGCTAAAGTTTGAAAAATCCCTACACATAAAAGACCCAATGAAAAAACGACTCGTCATGAGTCGTTTTTTTATGCAATCATCAGCTCACGCTATCTATCTTCTTAGATAACGTGAGTTCGACGAAATCTGCTTAGCCTTTTAGCATATTTTGGAAAGTTGGCTTATTGGGATTCAAACAATAAGCCACTACAGCGGCCATAATATTCACCATAAAGTTGTTGATCGAACGATGACGTGAGTGTTCAAGTTGCTGCAAATTTTTTAACTGATCATTCACTGTTTCAATCAATCTTCTTTTACAAAGCAATTGTTTTTCTTCTTCAGTATGAATCGGTTTGTTTTTCATATTCCTGCGTGATGGGGTCAATATTTTTAGTCCTCTGGCTGCTAAAGTTTCAGCTTTTGCTTTGCTCAAATAGCCTTTATCTCCGAGTAAAACTCCTTTTAATTCTTGAGTTAAAGATTCCAACACAGCAACATCATACATTTCCTGACGTGAGTTTGAGATTAATAATTTCACCTAAATGATTGATAACCAGATGTAATTTAAAACCATAAAACCACCCCGTACTACTTTTCCCGCGATCCGCTAAGCCTTTAAATACACGATGTTTTTTAATTCGAAGATTATGGCAAACAACCAATTTAGTGGAATCAATAATGCTGATCCCTGTATCTTTTCCTTTAATTCGATGGAAGAAACTACTCAAAGCTTGCAAACAACGGGGCATGAATTCAATAAAGCGGTTGTAGCTAAGAAGTTGAGGAAAAGCGGATTTCCAGAATGGAACGATCATTTGGCAATAAAAATATTTGAAGAATCTAAACCCAGATTGATGAAATAAAATGACAATGGTCATTGCTTCAGACAAGCTCAAAGCTGACTTTTTCAGCCTGGATTTTTGATCAGAAATTAAAGCCTTTTCTAAAGATTCATTAAATGTTTTGCAGAAATCGTCCAAAATACAAAATAATTCGGTAATATGATCCATTGAGAAGCCTTGTTTTATAACATTTTGTCTTGAGAACCAATATGTTATAAATTCAGGGCTTTTTTTCTACTCTTTTTATATCGAACTCAGGTTAGATAAGTAATGCTAATCTAGCTTTCTGACAATAAAGCAACTTGCTGCACATAATTAAACAACTTAAGTTTAGATGCTTCAAGTTCTTCTGCAGACATTTCCTGCTTCATATCACGATGGATACGCAATACATGCTGACGCAGCGTATGACGCTCAGCTGCTTTATAGGTTTTACTAAAATCATTAATCACAGGGTCGCCGTCTTTAATAATTCGCTCTACCCAACGCTGTAACTGTGCGGTTTTTTTCGCACCTTGCTGCGGCGTCAAATAAGACAAAATTACGCTTTCATCTTCATTACGCAACAATTTACCAATACGCTGACACTGACGTCGACGTGCTTCATGTGAAGTAATACTTTGCAATTCCAGTAAAGCATCAATTAAACGCTCTTCTACTGGAAGTTTCTGAATTTGTTTGGTGCTTAATTGCGCCAATTGTTCGCCCAGCGCGGCCATACGTTGTACGGCTTTTTTCTGTTCGGTTTTACTTGCACGCCCTTCTAAAGATTCAAAGTCATCTTCGGTAAAACGTTGCGGTCGACGTGCCACGATTAATCTGCCTCGTAAAATTTTGCTGCAAACAGTGCTTGAATATCAGATAAAGCTTTTTCTTCATCTGCACCATCAATCACCAAGCGTAAAGTAGTTCCCTTGCCTGCACCTAACATGAGCAAGGACATAATATTTTTGGCATCAACCAATTTATCGCCTTTACCAATTTGGATTGACGAACGGAATTTGGTGGTCACTTCAATCAGTTTCCCAGATGCCCGTGCATGTAAACCTAGTTTATTAATTACGTCAACAGTTGTGTCAATCATGACCAGTGCTTCATTTCTCGGTGTAAGACTTGAATAGACCATTTTGCCTCAAGTGCTTTTTTTAGTCTATCAACGATATAAACGGAACGGTGTTGCCCACCCGTACAGCCAATTGAAATGGTAATGTAGTGTCGATGCCCTTCGGCAAAGGCTGGCAACCATTTTTCTAAAAACTGCTGAATGTCGTGAAACATTTCATGCGTTTGTGAACTTTGTTGCAAAAATTCCTGCACAGGGGCATCTAAGCCTGAATATTTCCTGAGCTCCAGATCCCAATGTGGATTGGGCAAATGGCGCACATCAAACACATAATCGGCATCTAAAGGAATTCCGTGCTTATAGCCAAAGGATTGTAAAATTACAATAAGATTGTCGGTTTGTCCAAGCTTAGACAACAATACGTGTTTTAGATCATGCACACTTTTGTCAGTGGTATCAATATGTACCGTAGAGCGAAACTGAATCGGCATCAACAAGTTTTTTTCTTCTTGAATACATTCATTTAAGCTTTTAAAACGATTAGAGAGTGGATGCGGACGGCGTGATGCGCTAAAACGTGCAATCAATTCCTGATCTTGCGTGGTCAGAAAAATAATATCGACTGAACCATGCTTTTGCAGTTGTTCAAATACCAAATCAAACTCTTGCAAGTCGGCACGGGTACTGCGTACATCTACCCCCAATGCCAACTGTTCTAAGTTATTTTCCTGATCCAGTTTATCCACAATTTCAGGAAGCAATGCCAAAGGTAAATTGTCAATACAGTAATAACCCAAATCTTCCAACACTTGTAATGCCGAAGATTTTCCTGAACCCGATTGACCTGTTACGATCAAAATACGTTTCATGGCATGCAACCCTTCTATTGCCAGCTATGCAGAATGTTTGACCTGCAAATTATCAATTAAACGTGTATTGCCCAATTTTGCCGCAACGAACAACACCAGATCTTCACTAAATGCTTCAATTTTCTGCAGTTCTGTTGTACGCGCCTCTACATAGTCCACAACAAAGCCTGCCGCTGTCAATGTTGCTTTAATATTCGCTAACACTTGTGACAAAGTTTCACCTTGTTGTAATGCTTGTGCAGCAGCCTTTAAACTTTGATAGATTGTCGGTGCAATTTGACGCTGTTCTGCGCTCAAATAACCATTGCGTGAACTGAGTGCCAAACCATCTGCCGCACGAACAATTGGCACACCAATCACCTCTAGCGGAATATTCAAGTCGCGTACAAACTGGCGAATGACTGCCAATTGTTGATAGTCTTTTTCACCAAAGAAAGCATAGTTTGGCTGTACCATATTGAATAATTTGGTCACGACCACCGCAACACCATCAAAGTGTCCAGGACGCTGCAAACCACATAAGTCTGCCGTAATCTCGCTCACTGAAATATTGGTCAAACGTGGTTTGTTGCCATACATTTGCTCAACTGAAGGTGCAAAAATAATGTCGCAACCAACCTCTGCCAACAATTGACTGTCTTGGTCTAAAGTTCGTGGATAACTATCAAAATCTTCATTAGGCCCAAATTGAATTGGATTGACAAAAATACTGACCACCACCACATCACATATTTTTTTCGCTTCGCGCACTAAGGTTAAATGCCCTTCGTGCAAATTGCCCATGGTCGGAACAAAACCAATGGTTTTTCGTGCAGCGCGTGCAGGCTGTAATGAAGCCGCTAAGCCTTGAATTGTGGTTTCAGTTTTCATATTACAACTCGACTTGGAAAGTTTGTTCACGTGCTGGGAAAGAACCATCTTGAACTGCAGCATGATAGGCTTTAAACGCATCTAAAATCGCATTTTCACCCGCTTGTTCTTTCATGAAGTTACGCACGAATTTTGCGACACGACCAAAAGTCAGCCCCAGCATGTCTTGCACCACCAATACCTGACCATCAGTGTCTGCGCCCGCGCCAATTCCAATTACTGGAATTTCAGGGAACAAGGCAGAAATTTCTTGACCTAGCTGAGCTGGCACACATTCTAATAATAGAATCGCCGCACCAGCTTCTACAACAGCTTTACAGTCAGCAATTAGTTTGTCTGCAGCTTCACGGGTACGTGCCTGTAATTTATAACCGCCAAATACATGCACCGATTGTGGGGTTAAACCTAAATGCACACAGACAGGAATACCATTACGGGTCAGTGTTGCAACGGTTTCACTGAGCCATGCACCACCTTCCATTTTGACCATTTGCGCACCCGCCTGCATCACTTCTTTGGAGCTTTGCAATGCATCATTTAAGGTGGCATAACTCATAAATGGTAAGTCAGTCAAAATAAAAGCATGTCGATTACCACGACGCACCGCCGCAGTGTGATAAGCCATATCCGCCACGCTGACATGCAAGGTTGAGTCACGTCCCTGAATAGACATACCCAAAGAATCACCAATTAAAATCGTATCAATTTCAGCAATTTCCATTGCTTTCGCCATGCTTGCATCATAACAAGTCAGGCAGGAGAATTTTCGACCTTCCGCTTTAAATTTTCTGAGGTCACTTAAACTAATCATGAAAATATTCCTCTATGGAAAAAGCATCACGCATGCTTAATTTAAAACTTTATAGCCCTGCCCAATTGCCTGCATCCACAACAGTTAAGCTCGGATGTTCAAGCAATGGCGAGTGTTTTAATAATTGTCCTTTGACGCTTAAGTTAGCATCTAAATCTAACAGCGGGATGACGACAAAATCACGCTCTAACACCCCCACATGTGGTACAGTGAGACGTTCATTTTGAATATTGGCATCAGCATAAATCAACAAATCTAAATCTAGCGTACGCTCACCCCAATGACGTAAACGTACCCGACCTGACTCTTGTTCAAAACGCTGTAATTCATCTAACAATGCCAACGCTTCAAGTTCGGTATCTAAACGTACCACAGCATTCAAATAATTCGGCTGATCTTGTGGTCCCATGGGTGGGCTTTGATACAGTTTAGATGTCTGCACTTGCCCCAGTGTTGCCAGTTTTTGCACCGCTTCAGTCAAAATTTGACGCGAATCGCCCAAATTACTGCCTAAACCAATATAGGTGATGTTGCTCATTGTGTTGGCCCAAAAATCACTTGGCTTAAATCACGTTGCACACGTTTACGTTTTAAAATTGGATGATCCGCACCAATACCTGAACTGCTTGCTGTCGCAGTCAATTGCGCTCGATTTTCTTCATACTGTTTGGCTTTACGGGCACGACGACTACGAGGCTCAGGCTCATTCACCAAGGGTTCAATCTGCATATCACGAGCATGTGTTACTGGTGTCACTTCAACAGGCTCTTGCGCTGTTTTACGGCGGCTCTTGGCTCGTAGTCGATTGTACTGAGCAATCGCACGTTCTTTTTCATCGGTGCTCATGAGTTGGTAGGCATCCCACCACTGTCCCATCCCTAAAGTCGAGCTATCGCCTGCTTTTTCACGCAGTAATAAAAAGTCAAACCCTGCACGGAAACGTGCATGCCCAGACAATGCTTCAATTTGCTGTGGTTTCGGTTGCAATAAACGGGTTTGCATTTCCCAGACTTCACGAATAAAAGTTTCAGCAAAGCGCGGAATAATGGTACGTGTCGCCTGACGTTTTAGTACATCTAAACCAGCTTGTGCTCGCGCTTCGGCGGCCACCACACCTTTAGACAGATAAAAGTCACAACGCTCTAAAAATGGTTGCCACAACAGCACCGCATAGAAAAATGCGGGGTTGATGGTTTTACCAATCGCAATTCGTTGATCGGTATTTTTTGCTGCACGCTCAATAAATGAGTTGATGTCTGGTTTGATATCAGCAAATAACTGACGCCAAATACCAAACTCAATCAACATCGGCAGGACTTTGTTTAAATGCCCCATCGTAAAGAGTTTTTGCGACTCATCATATAAACGGTGTGGCGAAACATCACGCAATAACTGCGTCATTTCAGGCGTAAAAATTTTAAGAATTTTTGGATCAATATTGAAATTTAATTTAGCAGCAAAACGCAAAGTACGCAGCATACGCACCGGGTCTTCTTCAAAACGTAAGGTTGGATCGCCCAATAAGCGCAAGTTTCTGTGCTTAATATCATCTACCGCATTGCAAAAATCGAGCACGATGCCTTTACGTGGCTGGTAATACAACGCATTGATTGAAAAGTCACGACGGGCAGAATCTTGCTCGATTGTGCCCCAGTTATTATCGCGCAGAATCATCCCCGCCGCAGACGTCACAGCTTTTTTCGGTGGCGCACGGAAAGTGGCCACCTCAATCAGTTCACGCCCTACATAGACATGCGCCAGCTCAAAACGTCGTCCTATAATTCGGCAACGTCGTCCGAAAACTTCTTTCACTTGTGAGGGTGTGGCATTGGTTACGGCATCAAAATCCTTCGGATTTAGCCCTAACATTAAGTCACGAACTCCACCACCGACGATATAGGCTTCATAGCCTGCTTTGGTTAAAGCATCTAGAACATCTAAAATGGAAGAAGGTAATTGAGCGGTAGATAAACCACATTTTGACGCGCGCAAAGTTTGCAAAAGACGCTGTCTCCTACGTCTGAACGTAAAACAGATAAGATGTCGCTAATCATATCCCTAACACAATCAAAGGGCAATTTGATTCACACGCTAATTTTGCAATGTGCAGTGCTAAAATTCTGCTTGCAGCTACAATGCCAACTTATGCTTATTCTTGGCAAATAAGGCAGGTCCAATCCCTTTGACTTGCTGAAGTTCTTCAATACTTTGAAATTTTCCATTTTGTTTTCGGTATTCCACAATCGCTTGTGCTTTTTTCATACCCACCCCAGACAATTGCTGCAATTGTTCTAGTGAAGCACTATTTAAACGCACCTGATTTGAATGGGCACTTTGCTGAGTAGGACGCGCTAAATAATGTGCTTCGCTTGATGATGCGGTTTGAGTCACACTTAAACGCTGATCTTGCGCGGCTTGCTGTGCTTTCCATTTTAAATAGTTTTGATCATAGCTATGCCCACTGACCTGCGCAGGCCTGGACTGCACATTTTGTGCTGTACTCCACATGCTGATACTACATAACAGCAATGCAAGCAAGTACTGCCATCCGAAAGAACAAAAGCGAAAAGATGTTTTTAACTGCTGCGATATATTCATGTTGCCGCAAAACCTGTCATTCTAATTGTTGTTTTGCCTGCTCCCAAAGTTGATCCATTTCTTCTAAAGTCATATCTTCTATTGTTTTTTGTTGTAATTTGGCCTGATCTTCAATGAAAGCAAAGCGTGTTCTAAATTTATGAATCGTACCCAATAATGCCATCTCACTGGATAAGCCAAGTTTACGTCCAACATTGATTAAAGAAAACAAACAATCACCAAATTCATCCCGTATTTCGTCGGATTGTTGCTGCTGAATCGCCTGTTGTAATTCTTGCAATTCTTCTTCTAACTTACCAAAAGCATCTTGCACAGTATGAAAATCAAAGGCCAATTGTGCCGCATGCTGTTGAATTTGCTGTGCTTGCACCAAGGCGGGTGCGTGTTTCACTTCATCTAAACGGGACTTTGCTTTACCCTGTTTTTCTTGTTGTTTGATGGTTTTCCATAAGGCAGCCAAATCTTCTGCGCTGAGCTTCGCAAACTGCTCAGCCTGAAACACATGCGGATGCCGACGGATCAATTTATCGCAAATGGCTTGCACCACATCCTGAAAATTAAATGCACCTTGCTCGCTATACATTTGTGCCTGAAACACCACTTGCAACAACAAATCACCTAGCTCATCACGTACATCATCCACCTTGCCTGAGCGTACCGCCGCTTCAACTTCATACGCTTCTTCAATCGCATATTGAGTCAAACTTTCTGGGGTTTGTTTTTGATCCCACGGGCATTGTTGACGTAACTGTTGCATGATTGAAAGCAATTGCTGCATGGGTTTTTCCTTATT
This sequence comes from Acinetobacter sp. KAM396, assembly GCF_021602765.1. Classification (NCBI taxonomy): domain Bacteria; kingdom Pseudomonadati; phylum Pseudomonadota; class Gammaproteobacteria; order Moraxellales; family Moraxellaceae; genus Acinetobacter; species Acinetobacter sp. KAM396. Next base: position 261,085 of record NZ_BPPH01000002.1, on the reverse strand, counting down.
TCAATTTATTGCACGAATGTAGCTATTTTTTGTTATGCTCAGACAGCAAAGACGATATGCACAACAAAAATAACATCAGGGAGCAAGTTCAAATGCACAGTATCTTGATTAGTGGCGCTGCACAAGGCATTGGTGCGGCAATCGCACAATTGTTTTATCAACAAGGTTACCGTGTTGGTATTTATGATATTCATCTCGCACAAGCGCAGCAATTGGCAGACCAATTGGGTGAGCGTGCACATGCAGGTTTACTTGATGTAGCGGACTATGCGAGTTGGCAAACTGCATTATCTGATTTTTGCCAATGGGCAGGTGAGCTGAATATTTTGGTGAATAATGCAGGAATTCTCTACTCAGGCGCATTTGAGAACACCCCTATAGAAGCGCATCATCGAACTATGGCGGTGAATGTAAATGGTGTGTTGAACGGCTGTCATTCAGCTTTGCCTTATTTAAAACAAGCAAGTTTTGCACGGGTAATTAACTTATCTTCAGCATCTGCGATTTATGGACAAGCCGATTTAATTTCTTATTCTGCCTCAAAATTTGCAGTGCGTGGCATTACGGAAGGTTTAGATATAGAGTGGCAAAAATACGGTATTAGGGTCTTAGATGTCATGCCGCTATTTGTACAAACTGCAATGGTGAAAGATATGGATGCAGCCACCATTCAAAACATGGGTGTGCATTTATCAACAGAAGATGTTGCTCAGGTGGTATATCAACAAGCGACGGTTAAAGATTCAATTCTGACCAATACGCATCGTGCAGTTGGTTTAAAAGCCAAAACCCTGATGCAACTTTCGAGTATTAGTCCGCAATGGTTAAATCGTCTATCCAATAGCTTGTTGGCGAAGCGTCATTAATTCTACATCTATCGTTTTTAAATTAAGTCGCTCAAAAAAATCCCGAATGTGAATTCGGGATTTTTTAATCAAACTCATCAAAGTTTAAGCCTTAACCTCGCTTAAACTTCTTCTCGGCTTTCTTAAACTTCTGCACATAACGACGACGACGTGCCGCTGTGCGCTCATCTACTTGTGACTTACGTCCTTCAAATGGGTTTTCAGAGGTTTTGAATTCAATTTTTACAGGTGTACCTTCTAGCTTATAGACTTTACGGAACACATTTTCCAAATAGCGACGGTAATCTGCAGGGGTTTTATCGACCTTATTCCCATGAATCACGATGGTTGGCGGGTTCTGTCCACCCATGTGTGCATAACGCATTTTGATGGCACGACCTTGCACCTTAGGTGGATGGTGTGCATCTGTTGCATCATTCAAAATCTGGGTCAGTTTCGCAGGTGACACTTTTAAGTGCGATGATTCATAAGCACGGTGAATAGAAGGATATAAATCGCCCACACCTGTACCATGCAAGGCAGAAATTAGGTGAATTTTTGCCCATGGAATAAAGTCAAAACGACGCTCAACATCTAATTTACATTGTTTGCGATCATATTCGGACATATTGTCCCATTTGTTAATTGCAATTACCATGGCACGCCCTGCTTCAAGCGCGTAACCAATTAAATGCAAATCTTGCTCGACAATGCCATCACGTGCATCCACCACAATCACCACCACGTGTGCATCTTTCATGGCTTGCAAGGTTTTCACAATCGAGAACTTCTCGATCATTTCATCGACCTTACCTTTACGACGCACACCTGCAGTATCAATCAAGGTGTATTTACGTTCATTGCGCTCAAACGGAATATAGACAGAGTCACGGGTCGTTCCTGGCTGATCGTATGCCACCACACGTTCTTCGCCCAATAAACGGTTAACTAGTGTCGATTTACCCACGTTTGGACGTCCAATAATGGCTAAACGCAAACCTGTATCTTGATCATGTGCATCTGGATTTTCATCTTCAGAAACATCTGCCAAAACGTCTTCCAGCATTTGCTGAACGCCTCGACCATGACTAGCAGCCACTTGCAATGGCTCCCCCATTCCCAATTTAAAGAATTCAACCAAAGCGGCTTCGGCATGTACGCCATCTACTTTGTTCGCCACCAAGAATACTTTTTTGCCCAAAGTACGCAATTCACGCGCAATTTGCTCATCCGATGCTAACAAGCCTGCACGTGCATCGACCACAAAAATGATGATATCGGCTTCGTGGATGGCTGTTTTAGATTGTTCAGCCATATAAGAGTCGATGCCACCTTCACTTTCGCCAATACCGCCGGTATCGACCACAATGAAAGATTTATTTTGATAGCTTGCATCACCATATTTGCGGTCACGTGTCAGACCTGCAAAGTCGGCAACAAGTGCATCACGGCTCTTGGTAATCTGGTTAAACAGCGTTGATTTTCCGACGTTCGGACGACCAATGAGCGCAATTACGGGTTTCATAGATTAACCTTTATTCAAGATCAGTCAGTTTCAATGGTCTGTACATCCGAAACTGTGGAAGAAAGAACAGAGTATGGATGTTGGATTCAGCGTTGCGACCACGCAAACGACAAAGAGAACATCGACCACCCTATTAAATAAAAACACGGGGCATTGATGATTCAATTACCCCGCGTAAAAATACGGACAACTATTTTAGCATAAAAGTCAGAACAAAATTAGCGGTTCTGCCAAACGCTTAATGCGCCCTTTTGCGTTGCGACATAGAGTTGATTGTCTATTACACGCAAAGAACGGACTTCGCCATTGGTTTTTGAACGTCCAACCAGTTGCCCTGAGCTTGGATCAATGAGATGTAAGACACCATCTAAATCACCGACCACCAAATATTTTCCAAACAATACAGGATTAGATAAACGACGGTTCAGTAAAATGTCATTTTCCCAAAGTGCTTGCCCAGATGTGATTTCATAAGCTGCAATTTTGCCATCTGCAGTGCTGACAAATACACCATTCCCCGCGACTTCTGGGCGTTTGGTACTACTTGCATCTTCACTCCAAATCACTTGTTGTGAAGCCAAATCCAATACAGTGACCTGACCTTGGTAGCTTGTCGTCACCAAGAATTGACCTGCAACCACAGGGTCACCATCAATGTCATTTAAGCGTTGAATGTCTGAACGTCCTTCACTTATAGCAACACGGCGCTGCATACGTGGTACACCTGTCACAATATCCAGTGCATAGACATAGGCATTTGCTGAAGCAATCAGCACAGTACGTGAATCGAGCGCAACAGGTGCTGCCATACCACGCAAGCTAAATTGCACGTTTGGCAAGTTATAAGTCCAAACCAATTGACCTGTTTCGGCATTGTGTGCATATACCGTGCCGTCATTACTTACAGTCACCACACGACCTGCCTGAATTAACGATGGTGCAAGAATTGCTCCTGTTAACTTTGCAACCCACTTTTGTTCACCTGTTTGCTGATCTAAAGCAAACAATTGACCTTTGGCATTTCCTGCAACCACAATGCCATCAGCAGCATTGACACCTGCAGTTAAGCCTTGCTTAGACACTTGTTTTTGCCAAAGACGTTGCTTGCCTTGATAGGCTGCCATTTCACCTTTAGGATCAACGGTATAAACCACTCCATTTTCTGCATCTAATTGCAGGCGCAATGGATCGGCTGCTGTAGTCGATGCAACGCTTTGTGAAAATACAGGAACTAGACTTTGTGCTTGCTCAAGTTTTGGCAGTGGATTTGGCTTAACTTCTGCAACTTTAATTTTATTGGTAGAACACCCCACTAAAGCGAGGGTTAAAACGGTCAGTGCAAACGGTATTTTATACTTTCTATTCATTAGCTCTCATCCACTTGTGTTTCTAATACTGGGCGTTCAATTTCAGGATCATCCACCAAAACACCAACACTTTCGAGTTTTATTTGTAAAATTTGACGTTCTTGTTTACGTTCCACCAAAGTATCCCATGCACTTTGATACGCTTTTTTGGCATTTTCACGGTCATTTTTCGCGACATAAACATCGCCACGCGCTTCATCTGCAGTCGCTTTAAATGCAGGATCAGTCACCGCGGCCAAAGTTTGAATAGCTTCATCGTATTTCTTTTGCGCCAACTGTGCATAAGCCAAACGCAACTTAACCAATTGCACTAAGCCTTGGTCTTTTACTTTAGAGTTTTCAACTTTCTTTAAGGCTTTTTCTGCGGCAACAAAATCTTGCTGATCGTAAGCGAGTTTAGCCATTAAGAATTGGGTTTGAATGGCTTGCGCAGAATCCGGGGCTTCTTTCACAATTTTATCGGCAGTTGCAGACAATTGACTAAAGGCATCTGGATTACCTTCCGCTGTACGTGCATCATCCATCAATTGTTGCACTTTCGCAGTATTCATTTGCTGCTCTGCCAAGGTTTTTTTCTGCCAATATTGCCATCCGAAAAAGGCAATCAACGCAATTAAAATCCCGCTAATCATGGCTGAACCATATTTTTTCGCAAACGATTTTAAACTATCAAGTTGTTCGTCATCACTCAATGCGCTCATTGGATTACCCTTTTCCTTATGTTATTTGGCTTATTGTGAAGAAAATTTTTCAATGATGAAAGGCACAATTTCGGTCACTGCAACAGTCGTTTGCTCAGCAGTTGCCAAAGTTTTGACTGCCAATTGCTGTGCTTCTGCTTCGCGCTCACCAAAAATCAAGGCATAGATTGCACCTGATTGATCGGCTTTTTTCATTTGGCTTTTCATTGAGCCTTGTGAACCAACTTTTAAGCGAATCGGACTGTCTGCTTGCTCCAATTGGTCACGAATTTGCTCAGCTAAAACCAACGCTTTGCCTTGAGTTGTTGGGTCTGCCAACAAGAACACTTCACAATCACGTACAGGCGTATTATCTTCAACTTGTTCAAGCAATAACAACAAACGCTCAATGCCCATGGCGAAGCCCACGGCAGGTACAGACTGATCTGCCTTACCTTTCAACTGCCCAACCAGACCATCATAGCGTCCACCTGCACAAACTGTGCCTTGCGAACCTAAATGTGTGGTTGTCCATTCAAAAACGGTTTTGTTGTAATAATCTAAACCACGTACTAGTTTTTGATTAATCACAAATTCAATGCCAGCATCGGTTAAATATTGCTGTAATTGGGCAAAGTGATTTAAAGTATCTTCACCCATAAAATCATGCAATTTTGGTGCATTTTCTAGGATGCTTTGTGTTTTAGCATCTTTCGAGTCCAAAATACGCAGTGGATTGGTACTTAAACGACGCTGAGAATCTTCATCTAAATCGGCTTTGTGCGCTTCCAAAAACTCAACCAAAGCGGCACGATAAGCTGCGCGCTCATCCGACTCACCCAGCGTATTCAACTCTAAGCGAACTTTATCGGCAACGCCCATACGTTTCCATAAACGCGCAGTCATTAAAATAAGTTCGGCATCCATATCGGGTGTTGCAACACCAAAAGTTTCCACACCAAATTGATGGAATTGACGATAACGACCTTTTTGCGGTTTTTCATAACGGAACATTGGTCCGATATACCATACCCGCGGTGTCGCACCACGCAGCAAATTGTGCTCTAACATGGCACGTACACAACCTGCGGTTCCTTCTGGACGCAAAGTTAAAGACTCAGGGGGATTGCCCTTGTCTAAAAATGTGTACATTTCTTTTTCGACGATGTCGGTGGCATCACCAATTGAACGCTTAAACAAATTAGTCTGCTCAACCATTGGCAAACGAATTTGTTGATAACCATAAGCATCCATTAAAGATGCTAAATGTTGCTCTAGACGTCTCCACGCTGGTGTTTGCGTTGGAAGAATGTCATTAAAACCTTTAATTGCAACAATTGAACTCATGTCTTACTCAGAAAAATTTGTACGAATAATCTCTTTAGATTTAGCTTTTTCAAGCTCTGTAACACGCTGACGAACCATACTTTCGATTTCATCAACAAGTTGATTGGTATCAATTAAGTGGCTCTTTTCACCATTACGATAGACCAATGAACGCGGACTTGCGCCCACCACACCAATATCAGCTTCTTTGGCTTCACCTGGACCATTTACCTTACAACCAATGACCGACACATCCATTGGAGTACGAATATCTTCCAAACGCTCTTCTAACGCCTGCATTACAGCAATGACGTTAAATTCCTGACGCGAACAGCTCGGGCAGGCAATAAAGTTAATCCCGTTAGAACGTAAACCTAAAGATTTTAGAATATCAAAACCGATTTTAACTTCATCTTCAGGTTCTGCCGCAAGCGAAATACGCATGGTATCACCAATGCCTTCCATGAGCAGACCACCCAAGGCTATTGCAGATTTAACGGTACCTGTACGGTAAATACCTGCTTCAGTCACGCCCAAATGTAATGGATTATCAATTTCTTGTGACAACAAACGATAAGCATCCATCGTTAAAAACACGTTCGATGCTTTGACTGAAACTTTAAATTCCTGAAAATCTAGACGGTCTAATATATCAATGTGACGCATAGCTGACTCCAGCAATGCTGCGCCTGTTGGCTCACCATATTTTTTCTGAATATCTTTTTCTAGCGATCCCGCGTTCACACCAATTCGCATAGAAATATCATGATGTTTAGCAGCAGCCACCACTTCACGAATCTTGGCTTCCGACCCAATATTGCCTGGGTTAATCCGTAAACAGTCCGCACCCGCATCGGCAACCGCCAACGCAATTTTATAGTCAAAGTGAATGTCTGCCACCAACGGCACAGAGACTTGCTTACGAATTTCACCAAATGCAGCGGCAGATTCCATTGTGGGTACAGAAACACGCATGATGTCTACCCCCGCATCTACACAACGCTGAATTTGTGCCACAGTTGCAGCAACATCGCAGGTTTCTGTATTGGTCATACTTTGGATGCTGATGGGCGCATCACCACCCACATAAACAGAACCCACACGAATTTTACGGGTCGGTCGGCGTTGAATTGGATTTACAATCATGATATCGCTTTACCTTACTGTATTATCGAGATAAACGGAATTCTGCTTTTCCGTTCACCGTGTATGGCGATAATGAAATCGACTCATTGTTCAAACTTAATGACACAGCAGTCGCATCATCTAAGCGAATTTGAAACGGGGCTTCGCCTTGTAAATTTAAAGTAGAAGCTTGACGTCCTGTTGCCAAAACCTTGCCAGTAGCGTCAACAATATGCACTGAAGTTGGACGAGCAAATTGCAAATTCAGCTGATCGCCTGAAGCAATTACAGGCGTGCTGCCTGTTGCATTGTCTGAAATAATTTGCACATCGGATTGCAGCACTGCGATTTCAGGTTCAGCCCCCTCTTGACCAGATGACATCCAGTTTTGAATTAGCGAGACCAATGCCCACAACAACAGTAATACCGCCACAATTATGGCGATACGAGTAAGCCACTTTTTATTGCGCTCACGGTTAGAGCCAGGCAGTTTCCCCATAATTTTGATGGGTGAATTGTTCAAGGCATGGTTCGGTAACAAACCTGTATCGTTGGCATAAATTTCATCAAAACGCTGAATAATCGCAGAAGCATCGACCTGCAAATATTTGGCATAGGTACGATAATAACCTTTAATAAAGGTCGCTTCTGGCAAGGTGGTATATTCATCCTGCTCAAGTGCAGTCAGTGTTTTCAATGGAATTTTCAAATCTTTTGAAACATCAGCCAGATCGCGTTTTTGATTCACACGAATTTGACGAAGGTACTCACCTGGACGTTGAACATTTCCTAATGCATGGGGTACCTGATTGCTCCCCTGTGATGGTTGCGGTGAATTAGGATTTACTTCCATACGGCCTCAGTACTGTACTGTAATTGCAAATAACGTTGGTATTCTTGGCTATTGGGAAATAATGCACGCAGCTGGTTCACTAAAACCTGAGTTCCCAATTGATCGCCATTGGCACGTGCTAAACGAATCCCAATCCATAAGGCACGCGCACCCTGATTTTTTTGCCCGACCGCACGTACAAACTGTTCATACAATTGTCGAGCGGGTGCAAATTGTTGTCTTAAATATAAAATTTCAGACAACTCTAACATTGAAACATAAGAATCGCGGTTGGCTTGCAAGGCTTGTTTGAATGATTTTTCGGCATTCGCGACATCACCCAACTTTAAATAAATACGCCCTACGTTTTCTAATGCTCTAAAACGCTGATCATAACCCAGTGTTGCACCAGCAATACTGAGCTGTTCAATCGCCTCATTATAACGTTCTACTTGATATAAATACGTACCATAGTTGTTACGCGCTTGTGCATTTTGAGGGTCAGCAGCAATGGCACGCTTGAAATAGGCATCGGCTTTTTCTAGATTCAGCTTGCTACCTTCTTGCTGCAACAACACTCCCATCATCATATTGGCAGATGAATCGCGTGAATCGCTTTCCAAAGCTTGATCCAACGCACGCTTAGCAGAATCTAAGTCGCCATTTTTTAAATATTCTGCGGCAAGTTGAGTGCGTACTTGTACTGCTTTTTCTGGGTCTTTTTGTCCGAGCGTTGGCGCTGTGGTTTGACAAGCTGCAGCAAAAATTGCCGAAATACAAACGGTTGTAATTTGTGCGAATTTAAATACAGGCTTATTCAATGGACATCCCCTTTGCGTCTTAATTCGATGCAAGTCGCTTATCTATACAAGTCATTATCCTTGCGAGCGTATAATTTCATTTTGCGCTGCAACTTTCTTTTTCCACTGCTCTGCACGACGGGTACGATCAGCGACTTGTCCGACCAATTGCCCACAGGCAGCATCAATATCATCACCACGTGTCTGACGAATCGTACACACAAAACCTGCATCAGACAAAGTTTTTTGGAAAGAAATAATTCGATTTCGGCTAGAACGCCCATACGGTGCGTGCGGAAATGGATTAAATGGGATCAAATTAATTTTGCTTGGCAGGTTCTTGAGTAACTGAATCATTTGCTGTGCATGTTCAGGATGGTCATTCACACCATCTAACATGACATATTCAATGGTCACGTGTTTACGGGCACTTTCATTGCCATCTTTGCCAATATAACGCTGACAAGCTGCGATTAATTGTTCCAACGGATATTTTTTATTGATTGGAACCAGCTCATCACGTAATTGGTTATTGGTGGCATGTAAAGAAATTGCTAGGGCAACATCAATGTCTTGTGCCAATTGATCAATTTTAGGCACTACGCCCGAGGTAGATAAGGTCACACGGCGCTTAGACATACCATAGGCAAAGTCATCTAACATGATGCGCATAGAATTCAAAACAGCATCGTAATTCAGCAATGGTTCACCCATGCCCATCATCACCACGTTGGTCACAGAACGCTCACGCTCTACCACTGGCACATCTTCCATGTAGGAATAGTTTGCCATCCACAACTGACCAATAATTTCGGCTTGAGTCAAGTCACGCTGGAAGCCTTGTTTACCTGTAGAGCAAAATGAACAGTCTAGCGCACAACCCACTTGCGATGAAATACACAAGGTTTTGCGTGAGCCAGTTTTATCTTCTGCAGGAATCAAGACAGTTTCGACGAGTGAGCCTTCGCCTTCACCCACACGGAATACCCACTTACGGGTACCGTCTTTAGAATAATTTTTATGCACCACTTCAGGCGCTTTAATTTCACAAATCTTTTCCAGTTTTTCACGTAACTTGCCAGAAATATTGGTCATTTCGGCAAAATCTGTGACAAAAAACTGGTGAATCCATTTCATCACCTGCCCTGCACGGAATTTCTTTTCGCCTAACTCTTCAAAGAATTTTTCCATTTGTGGACGTGACATGCCAAGGAGATTCACTTTCTCTGCAGTATTGGACTGTGCAGGAGCGGATGCAGATGCTTGCTGAACATCTGTCGCAGATGCAGCGAGGACTTCTGTACTCATGTGTGTATTACCTAAACCATGTCTAAAGATGAAAGGAGATGCTCAAGAGGTGAGCAAGGGTTTATTCAGAAAATAAAAATTCGGAGAATAAAAAACCAGATAAGCATAATAACACTTATCTGGTTTGAATACTGCGTATTAACGAGTACGTGGGCAAACTTCAGTTTGAGCAAAGAAGTAGTTTACTTCACGCTCTGCAGATGCAACTGAGTCTGAACCGTGAGCAGCGTTTTCGTCGATGCTTACAGCGAAATCTGCACGGATTGTACCAGGAGCAGCTTCTTTAGGGTTTGTCGCACCTAAAATTTCACGGTGAGCAAGAACTGCGTTTTCACCTTCAAGAACTGAAACAACAACTGGACCAGAAGTCATGAACGCAACTAGGTCACCAAAGAAACCACGTTCTTTGTGCTCAGCGTAGAAGCCTTCAGCTTCAGCTTGAGAAAGGTGTTTCATTTTAGTCGCAACGATTTTAAGACCAGCTTTTTCGAAACGAGCAAAGATGTCACCGATGTGGTTTTTAGCAACTGCATCTGGTTTTACGATAGATAAAGTACGTTCAATAGCCATGATTGGCTCCTTAAGTCAATGTTGACGCGAAAATTTTGCCGCATTATACCGAATAATGGGCTGTTTTCTGCTTTTGATGTGTAAAAAAATTGCTTTTTTCGATATGAAGCAAATTATGCAGATCGACATCGGATAAATCCGTCTGGCTTCACAGCACTATTTTTAACGTGCTTCGTCAATCCACGCCATTTGAATGGCTTCTAACAAACCTTCTGTCGATTTTTCTGGGTTATCTTCAAACTCAGGTAAAGCGCAGACCCACGCGTGTAAATCGGTAAAACGAATCCATTGCGGATCGACATCGGGATGCGCCTCATACAACTCAATGGCAATGTCGATGCTGTCGGTCCAACGTAAACCCATGTGTACTTCCTATTTTAGTCAAGATAGCGACTACTTTAACAAATTTCGCATGGGCTGCCTGCCATTCTGCTCTGAATTTTCGATTTGGTTTTATCCAGACTTATAAAACAATATTTACATAAGGCGCAGCCAAGATAATCGCACTCGCCACTGAACCGCCAATCATCGCCCCGACTGCCACATCACTCGGATAGTGCAAGCCTAAAATCATACGGGAAACGGCCACCAAAATCGTAAAGGGCAACATCAACATCAACAATACTGGCTGGATATAACCCAAAACCGTTGTGGTCATGACTGCATGCAAAGTGTGACCTGATGGGAAGCTAAAATGATCTAAGGGACGTTCACCCAAACGGATCACTTGGTGTACCTGATACGGACGTGGACGGACGGTTTTCTGTTTTAAATATTTATAAATACCTGTGCCGACAGAACCGCCTAACAACAGATAAATAATTTGTAAACTATAGCCTATGCCCTGCATCATCCATGCACTTGCGAGCATGACATACCAGAACACACCGTCGCCCAAACGGCTAATGACTTTAAAAAATTGTGCCACCCGCTGAGAGTGGGAAAAATGGTTAAGATACAAACAGCCTTTTAAGTCGAGATCCAGCATTCTTATTTTTGCATTTTTAAACTTCATCAGTTCTCTCCTCTTTGGCGTATAGCTAAGATGGCATGTATCGCTCCTCTGCCACCTGATATAACGCCTGCTCAAATTGTTGGACTGGGTGTTGCCAGCCAATATTTAAAGTCGCTTTGCGGGCTTTTTCGCCCATTTGTCTAAGGGTTGTAATATCTGGAAGTCGGTGAATATGACCGACTAAATTTGTATACTGTCCCAGTGGGCTGAGCCAGCCTGTTTCAGTTGGACGAACGTGTAAATTGGCACAAGCATAGTCATAAGCAACCACAGGTAAACCACTGGCCATGGCTTCCAATACTACATTGCCAAAGGTTTCGACCTGACTGGCGAAAGCAAATACATCGGCACTGGCATAGGCTTGTGCAAGTGCTGTGCCACTTAAACTACCTGTAAAAATGATATCTCCCTGAGTGTTCAGGGCTTCTAAACGCTCACGGTCTGGCCCATCTCCAACAATCACCAATTTCACAGGCTGTTCGGTATTTTTTGGCATACGCTGATAGGCATTAATAATAAGATTGACTTCTTTTTCAGGTGATAAACGCCCTACATACAACATCACCCGCGTATTTTCACTCGCACCCCAGCTTGCTCGCAGTTGGGCAGAACGAAAATCTGGTGAAAAATATTCAACATCGACACCACGCCCAACCACCACCAAAGGCCCTTGCACACCAAACTGACGCAATGATTTTTCAGTATGGCTACTTGGCACACACGTCAGCGAGGTATTGTTATGAAACCATTTTAGATAGTGCTGAATTGGCTTGAGTAAAAATGCCAAATCGAAAAAACGGCTAAAATCTTGAAATGCGGAGTGAAAACCACTTGATACTGGAATATTTTTTGATTTTGCAATATGTAAACTGGCAAGCCCTAAAGGGCCTTCAGTGACGATATGCACCACATCAGGTTGAAACTCATCTAAAGCCTGCGAAAGTTTAGACCACTGTGGCCAGCCAAATTGTAAATTATGATATTTAGGAATCGCCTGGGATTTAACTAGACATTCTTTATAGGGCTGAAACTGCCCGTCGTGCTGTTTTTGTTCAGGGCGTATGAGCAGGATTTTATGTCCAAGTGCCTGTAAGCCTTTGCACAATTGCTGCAATGAACGTGCTACACCATTAATTTCAGGTGGCCAAGTTTCTGTTACAAGGGCAATTTTTAACCGCGGGCGGACGAGCTCTGAGAGTTCAGAAGTAGGCTGGCTGCTTTTTTGTTTTTGATCTTGTTTGAAATAAAATTTAAACGCATCGCTGTAACGCTCTAACTTACTGCTCTGCTTTGCCAATACATTGCTCATCGCCTTTCTGCTCAATTCTTATTTTATGCTTGCTAGCATAGAGCAGCTGCATTGCAGTAATATGATGCTTTGGTGACACGTTTGTCATTTTTTTCAATTTAAAAAAGCTAGCAACCCCCATAATTTGCTGTCATTTAGCCTAATAACAGATGAAAAAAGCAGATATTCAATACCAACCTGCTCAATACATCATCTTGAGTCTGTTATAAATCAAAACATCTAAAACAGTAAGTTAACATATAACTCATCGGTATAGCGTCCTGCTGGCGTTGTCAAACTCGGCTGTTCATCTAACTGTACCGCTACACTGTATTTATGCCCTGATGCAGAAGTCTGCCCTTCAATTGGTGTGTTCCACAGATTATTTTTTGCACCCATAATGCTCATACTGGTACGTAAACGGTGTGTACCATTGCTTACAAAACTGCTGCCGTGCTTGTCCCGTAAATTACGACTACTAAACTGAATGCTATAACCCCGATCACAGTGCACATTAAAACTGGTTGCCGTCTGACTACGGTATTGAGCGCTCATTTGCAATAAAGACTCACTCACCGAACCAATAGTGCAGGCCTGTGTAGGAACACAGACCCAACAACCACACAACAACAAACTTATTTTTTTTAAGATCCCTAATCTTTTCATGTTCTCATCCTCAATCATGCTGCTGATATAATTACTGACAAATCAAATCTAATTGTCTGGTTTGTGGAACAGTGCCAGCTTTGACTTGAGGTAATTCAAGCTGGCTATGGCAAACTTTTCCACCTTTGGTTTTAACCTTAAGCATATAACTGCCTGCTTTCACACCATATAAATGTACTTTTCCATCGCTGCCAACAGGTACAAACTCAGTTGCATCATCACTTAAATACACTTCACTGCCCTGCACAAAGGTCTGCTGATCGGGCGTAAGTAAACGCAATATAATCAAACCTGTACGCTGAACAGGGAAATTCACTTTATAGCCACGTTGATTCATGCCAATCACTTTTTGGCTTGAATATTCAAAGCTGTCATACATATCTAACTGGTCTTGATCAAAAGACACGTCGTAATTGACGTAAGGGACAATGTCATGCACAAATACATAGCCGTGTTGATTGGTTTTACCAACAGGCCTTAACGCACGCAGTACTTCCACATTTGGAATATCACCAACATTCACCAAAGCAAAAGCATTGTCTACATATTTGGTCATGGCCCATTTACGGTCTAACCACACTAATGCACCCTGATAATTGGCTTGACTGTAGCTAAAGCGCTCGCTTTCATCGTGGCTTAAATATAAATTGCCCATCGGCATTTTCAGGGCGGTATAAGCATTTACACCAATATCTCCTTCAGCTTGCTGATGGCGCACAGCAAGCGTGTAATCCACACCATTTTGAGTTAGGCTGCTTTGCGCATAACGTAACTGGGTTTGTTCTTCAAAATTATGTGAAAGCTGCGCACTGCGGCGTTGGTCAAATTGATAATTCAGCGTTAAATAGGCTCCGTCGCTATCCTGCATTTTCAAGTCTTTATAATAAGAAAACGACATTGAGGTTTGACGTCCCAACATACGAGAAAAACCGACTGTAAGCATTTGGCTATCTGTAAAACTATTATTTGCATTGGGATGATAACGGCGCTCTAGATAGTTCACATTTAAGGTATTGATTAAAGGAATATTGAAAATACTGACATAAGCTAAATTGTCGTATTCTACTGTTTGCGTCGTATTGCTATATCCCAAACCGCGATATTCAGGACTGTAGTATTTATGACTTGCACCAAGCGCAATCCTACTTCCACTTCGGCTTAGCGAAGCGCCAAAGGTATAGCCATCGCCCCATTCACTGTGACTAGAAGCTGCATGCGTATCTAACAAGGCATATTTGTTGATAGCTTGTGTCCATAACAAACCAACATTTTGCACATCCTTGCTATAATTTAAATTAGTGCCTAAGGTCGTGCTGTCGGTAATCCCGCGTCTGAAATAAAGGTTGCCAAAAAACTCCCGATAATCATCCGACACGTAGTCGTAGTCATAACGCAGCTTACCTGCAGAAAAGTTGTATTCGTTCAGTCCTGGTTTGAGTAATTGCGTGGTGACATACACTGGAAAAGATTGCACGGTACGATTTCCCAATACATCTTCCACCACCACCTGTGCCTCACCCGACTGCTGAATATTGGCACCTGTATTTAAGCTATAGTGGCCAGGCGTAACCTGTTGTTGATATAAATTGATGCCATTAATGTATAAATCGACTGTGGATGGCAGTACAGCACTGCCTCTTAAGGTGGGTACATTCCAATAAATAAAATCTGGATAACTACTAAAATTCGAACCAAAAGATACACCGCCAAATCTAAATGTATCTAATAATGGATTATAAACGCTGGTGTTATCACCCAAGGTTAAACGCTGATAACGTGATGGAAACTCTATTTCAAAACTGGTATTCAAACGCAGTAGCTTATCTTGATCTTGTTCTACCTCTTTGCGATACATCATGGCATTTTTAAAAATCCAGTAATCTTTAAAAACACCAAGCTCCGCCAAGCCATTTATTTCATTGTAATTATCATAACGTGCATACAGCACATCATAATTTAAAAAGCCACCCAAGTCCGCTTTTGAGGGAATCGCATGCGTTTGGGTAAACTGTGCATCAATAAAATAGCTAGCTGGTACAGTTAGTTTTATGGCTTGCAGCGCAGCGTCTTGCTCAGACTGAATTTCATTGGTGGTTACAGAACAAAACTGAGTTTGTGCGCTGTGTTTTTGCAAACGGTCTTGCTGTAAACCGAGTTGTTGCAAGACCTCACATTCCATATAGCGTTGCCCATCCTGCTGCAACACCAGACTTTCAATGACACGATCTACGCCATTCAGCCAAACACTATTCAATGCCATTTCAGTATTGGCAGCATTGGCAGCATTGGCAGGTAATGGTATCCCCCACAGGACACATTGCAGCGCAAAAAACAGTCGAGTTCTATGCATGATTTAGCCCTTCATTTTCAACTCAATGGCTTGCTCACTTTTATCTGTTTCAAGTTTGAGTATGTAATTTTTCAAATCACTGAGTTTGATTTGCCCCATATCAAAGCTGTGCTTTTGTTGATTTAACAAATATTTCATTTCACGAGTAGTTGCGACAGGTTGTTTTTGTTGATTTAAAATACTGATTGAAGAAATTTGCACATGCGATGCAGCGTGATTTTCTATCTCTAAAAATAAATGATTATTTTGATAACGTGGGGTTGCTGTTACCTGAATGGCTTCTTGCTTACCCACAAATAAAGGAACAGAAATTGAGAATAAAAATTGTAAGGCGTCTTCTTCCACTACAGGAGCAATTTCTTTAAAAACAATGCGCCAAGTTTTTTCTTGCGCCATTTCTTCCTTCGAAAGTGGTCGGCTAAAACCCACACGAATAATTTGTTGCGTATTAGGTTGTAAAACAAAGTTTTTTGGATTAATTAAAAGGTCTTGATCTGGCTCTAGTACATCTTCACCCTGAGCATTTTGCGACCATTTATAGGCAAACATTTCAAAGCTTTTCGGTTCGGTAAGATCAGTGGCTTCCATCACAACCGTTGCACTGCGTTGTCGTGCTTTATCGCCTAAATACATTTGTGTAGGTGAAATCACCATGTTTGCATAAACAGCTTCTACACATAAGCAACTTGCAATCAGCATATATTTCAATAATCGTTTCATGCTTCCCCCAGCAATGTCTTATTTGTATTTATTTAGACTAAAAAGTTGACTCCACCCATCGGCAAAGCCAACTCATTCAGATTGAGTTCAAACGTATTAGAATGAAACTTCAATGCTGTAATTATCGGTATAAGTACCTGCTGGTTTAGAAATACCTACGCTGTCACTTTTAACAAAGACATTGTAAGTGTTCCAACCATTGCTGCCTGGCGCAATATTGGTTTGCTTATCATTTAACAGAATAATAGACGGTGAACCCGCACGCTTGGTTTCAACTGTGAGACCCACTGCAGGTGCATTAATACCAACACCTAATTTTGCTTTAGATTTTGTTGATTTATCCCCCAAACGGTTGTCGGTATTTACCAGTAGATTGTAATTTGCATTCGCTCCAACCATAAATTGACCTGAAGTTTCCGCACCATCTTTTAATGAGATACTTGATGTTAGTACATTCAGCTCACAACGCTTAGGTACAGTCACTTGAATTGGAATACTTCCTGTGCACGGCCCTTCGTTACATACTGGGGTTGGCTTAGGGTCTGGTTTAGGACCTTGATTGCCGCCACCACCTGCCATTGTTACCGTTGAAAAAGCACCGAAAACCACCACAGCTGCAGCTGTTTTAATAAATTTAGACATGTCATTTCTCCATAACTCTTATAAAAAAACATTTTTTAATCATTCACTCGCTTGAGATGTCGTTAGAATTATTGAAACTCAATCCTTAGCAAGTTTCTTCATTTTAGGTATTTCTCACAAAAATCCATCTATACGCGCTATTTCACGCAATATTGAATAAACTTTTAATTTCAGCAAATTAGGAGATTAAAGTACTGTTTTAAATAACATCACAAAAAACTAGGGAGCAGCTCACTCCCTAAAATTTGTGATCCAAATTTTAGGGATACTAAAAAAATATATTTACTTACATTTAAACCAACACATTGTTTTTATTTAACTTTAACAACATTTTTATTTTAACTTTTGTTACATTTTAGATGGGTTTATTTTTTAAAGAATGGTCAAAATTTGGTTTCTTCTCTGGTTTTTATTACACTTTTCACGCATTTAATTCACTATCTCCTATCACATTCGACAGACTGAGCGTTTTTTAAAATCAAATCTCACCAATTGTAGGGATTGCCCTTCGCTATAAAAACCGATGCTTTAAACGACTGAATTTATCCAAAAGATCAAATTTTTACATCACCTACTCAACGAAGAAACAGTTGATCATTCATCTATGACTGTAACGTGAGAAATAAACCTCGCAAGAAGTTTAGCCGTTCAATAACGCAATAGCAGATAAAATAAAACCCCATTCAAGCCACTGCCTGAATGGGGTCATCACACCTGAGTCAGTAATATAGACTCAGGTACACACGCGTGACTTATTTAACGTAAGTCAACCAATGTGCATATTTGTCATTCTTGCCTTGAACTGCGTCAAAGAAAGTTTTTTGAATTTCAGTGGTAATTGGGCCACGTGAACCACAGCCAATCACACGGTCATCGTATTCACGAATTGGGGTAACTTCTGCCGCTGTACCTGTAAAGAAGGCTTCGTCAGCAATATAGAATTCATCACGCGTAATACGGCGTTCAACTACATCATAACCTAAGTCTTTAGCAATCGTAATCACGGTTTGACGTGTAATACCATCTAAAGCACCGCCAGCAATGTCAGGAGTATGTAAAACGCCATCTTTAATTAAGAATACGTTTTCGCCAGAACCTTGACATACATAACCTTGTGGGTCCATCAGCATTGCTTCGTCATAACCCGCCTGTGCGACTTCTTGGTGAGCAAGAATAGATAAGGTGTAGTTACCAGATGCTTTGGCTTTACACATAGTCACGTTTGGATGATGGTGCGTAAACGATGAAGTTTTAACGCGAATACCTTTAGCCATCGCTTCTTCACCCAAGTATGCACCCCAACCCCAAGCCGCAACCGCAGCATGAATGGTGTTATTGGTTGCAGCAATACCCAGTTTTTCAGAACCAATCCAAATTAATGGACGTAAATAGCACGATGAAAGTTTGTTTTCACGTACCACATCAATTTGCGCCTGTTCTAGAGCTGCTTGATCAAATGGGACTTTCATTTGATAGATTTTTGCAGAGTTTAACAAACGCTTAGTATGGTCCTGAAGACGGAAAATCGCAGTTCCGTTTGGCGTTTCATAAGCGCGGACACCCTCAAACACACCCATACTGTAGTGTAAGGTATGCGTTAAAACGTGAATTTTTGCATCACGCCAGTCAACCAATTGTCCATCTTGCCAAATAAAACCATCACGATCAGCCAAATTCATGGCACACACTCCAAATGTTTATACAATAGTCATTTTAATCCAACGCAGACGTTGCAGTCGGATCAATTAATCTTTGCCATAACTTGCAAACGACCTCACGGGTAGCGTACCAATCCGCAGCATTGACTTGCATGGATTGATTTGCAAGGGCTAAGCGGTGGCTTTCGGCTCGTTCACGGAGATAAGCTTGAATCAATGCTGTCGCATCGTCGCTGGATAAGCAACCTGTTTTTGCGGCATCTTCAAGGATTCTTACGTTGTCGGAATAATGGGCGAGATCAGGATTCGACCCACTCCAGGCTAATACCGCATACTGTGCCATAAATTCGATATCAACGATACCACCTGCATCCTGTTTTAAATGAAAAATTCCATCTTTTTTTTGCTCTTTAGATGAACCCAAATGATCTTTCATTTTTTGACGCATTTTCAGCACTTCGCTGCGGACATACGCTTCGTCACGCGGCTGGGTTAAAATCTTACAACGCAACACTTCAAACTTATCACGTAACTGTTGCTCTCCTGCAATACTGCGCGCACGTACCAAAGCCTGATGCTCCCACAGCCATGCATTTTTCAGTTGATACTGCTCAAAGGCCCGCAAACTGGTCACCAATAAACCCGCATCTCCAGAAGGACGTAAACGGGTATCGACCTCATAAACGCGACCATCTAAAGTTTGCGTGGTCATTAAAGATACAAATTTACGTGCCACCCGCATGGCGAATTCAAAGCCACTAATCGGTTTGATCCCATCGGTATCGGCCTGTTCATCCATGTTGTGAATAAAAACCACGTCCAAATCGGAGCCATAACCCAGTTCAATGCCACCCACTTTGCCATAACCAATAATGGCAAAAGCGTTATGCTCCAAACCACAACGCTGCCCTTCACTGTCTAGCGGGTAACCATGTTTTTTGACAATCATTTGATAGGCCAATTGCAGGGCTGCATTTACGGTCACTTCAGCAATATCGGTTAAAGCATCTGACACTTTCATCAAGTGGCTTTCTGCCAGCACATCGCTGGCTGCAACTGTCAATACGTTGGACTTTTTGAATAAACGTAGCACCCGCATGAGGTCTTCAACTTCATCGAGTTCAATGCGCAGCAATTGTTGGCGCAAAGAATCTTCCAAATCGCTGCGTTTTGGCAATTCAAAATCCATGGATAAAAATTCATCTAGTAACACAGGATATTGCGTCAATTCTTCACAAATCCACGGGCTGACTGTGGCCATTTTCACCAAGCGTTGTAACGCCCCTTTGCTTTCAATCAGCATGACCAAATACACGGTACGACGTAGTACAGATTCAACCAATGGCATTAAACGCATAAGCGCCATCTGTGGGTTTTCCGACTGCAACACCGCTTCAATCAAGTGTGGCCAAAAGGTTTTTAAACGCTGTAAAGCTTTGGCGGTAAGTTTTTTAATGCCATGCCCATACCAGAACTCATGCACTAAATTTTTCGCTTGGTCGTCTAGTACAGCATCGAGCTGTTTTTCTAGCTGACTATAATTTTCCAACAAAGAATCGGGTTCATTCTCTTTAATTAAATGTTCAAACTGATAAATGACTTTGACACGCTTTTCATTGAGGGTCTGCATAAAGCTATCCCAATCGGCAAAGCCCAAAGTATCGCTAATGCGTGCACGTAACTCAGGTTCGGTTGGTAAAGCTTGGCTTTGCTGATCATTCAAGGCTTGAATGGCATGTTCTACTCGACGCAGAAATAAATAAGCATCTTCTAAATCAAGTACGGCTTGCGGTTCTAGCAATTCAGCTTCGCCCAAATGACGCAAACTGACCAAACATTGGCGGTCTTGTAATTCTAGTTTTGAACCACCGTAAATGAGCTGAAAAACCTGCACAATAAATTCAACTTCACGAATACCACCTGCACCTAATTTAATATTGTCTTCGATATTACGGCGCTGTACTTCGCGCTCAATCATGGCTTTCATTTCGCGCATAGCTTCGAAAGCGGTGTAATCGACATACTTGCGGAATACGAAAGGTCGGGTCATTTGCAGCAATTCATGACCTTCTTGCCCGCCTGTGATAATACGTGCCTTAATCCAAGCATAGCGTTCCCATTCACGTCCATGCTGACTTAAATATTTTTCCAATGCCACGTGGCTAATTGCCAATGCCGAACCATCGCCCCACGGACGTAATCGCATATCGACACGGAAAACAAAACCATCGGCGGTGATATGATCTAATAGATAGATCAGTTTTTGTCCCCATAAGATGCAGAATTGCTGCACTTCAATGCACTTGCGTCCATTGGTTTCACCTTGTTCATCAAAGGCAAAAATCAAGTCGATATCACTGGATAAATTCAATTCCTGCGCACCATGCTTGCCCATGGCGACCACAATTAAGTCTTGGACTTTTCCGTTATATCCTATCGGTTCGCCATGTTTGGCAACCAATGGAATCCGTGCGAAATCTTTGGCAACTTGCACGCAAATATCAGCAAAATCTGAAAGTTCCTGCGTCAACGTCACCACATCGGTGAGCTGGTTGGCATCTTGCCAAATCCAGCGAAACATTAAACGGGCGCGTAAAATCCGCAGAGTTTTCATCCACAAGGTTTCATCTTGAATGTCTTGTAAAGTGGAAATCACCAGTTGATGAATATACTCTGCACTCAGCGGTTTTAGAAATTGGTCAATTGCATAATCCTGCTGTAACAGGCTTTCGTGATTTGCCAAGACTTGTTCTGCATATTGACTGGCATGTAACGTTTTTTGCAATTGTTCCGCATTCATTTTTAAGACCTAAAACCCAGTTTTATTTTGAAATATTGTCAACTCATCTATTTATAGCAGCAGATGCGCCAAAGAAGAAAATAAAATTACAGCAATCTGCAAAATACCTCTTGCTTAAAATGCAGCGATAAAAAAACCGAAGCCTAAACTTCGGTTTTATCTGCTTGATGCAATGCTTATTCAGCATCTAGCATTAATTCTGCGCTCATACCAACCGTGTTAAAACCTGCATCGACATACAGAATTTCACCAGTAATACCATTCGCCCATGGTGAGCAAAGGAATAATGCCGCATTACCAACATCTTCAATGGTCACGTTGCGTTTTAAAGGTGCAACTTTTTCATTGAGGTCTAACATTTTACGGAATGATTTAATGCCTGATGCGGCAAGCGTACGAATTGGGCCTGCAGAAATTGCATTCACGCGAATACCGTCAGCACCCAAGCTTGAAGCCAAGTAGCGTACACCTGCTTCTAAAGATGCTTTCGCCATACCCATGACGTTGTAGTTTGGCATCACACGCTCAGAACCTTGATAAGTCAAAGTCAATAAGCAACCTTGGCGTGCTTGTAATAATGGTTTTGCAGCACGTGCCATCGCAATAAAGCTATAAGCACTAATGTCATGCGCAACTTTGAAACCATCACGATCTGTAACATCGGTAAAGTCACCATCTAAAGTATGCGCAGGCGCAAAACCAATCGAGTGAACCAAACCATCCAAACCATCCCAGTGCTTTGCCAAGTCAGCAAAAGCTTGCTCAATTTCTGCATCTACGCCTACATCGCAAGGCAATACAATGCTTGAGCCAAATTGTGCAGCGAAGTCATCAACACGTTTTTTGAGTTTTTCATTCGGATAAGTAAATGCTAATTCTGCACCTTCACGATGCAATGCTTCTGCAATACCAAATGCGATAGATAATTTACTTGCAATACCAGCAATTAAAAAACGCTTACCCGCCAAAAGACCTTGTGCCATGTGAAACTCACCTTGATATATTTCGCAATATCATGCCAATTCTCAACGCATAGTGAAATTGCATAATGCACCTTTTTTTGCCGTTTATGTAAAAACTCAATGGCGATTCAAGCGAGTGATAGATAAAATTATAGGATTGATCTGCAAGCGGTGACTACAATCGTGATTAAAAATCTGCCCTACCACTTGGCATAATGCTGTTCAAGCAAGCCGTATTCGTTTAACAAAATAATTTCGGTATCGTCTTGTTGAATAGTACCGCTAATTTTGGCTTGCCATTGACTAAATTGACTGCCAACCAGACGTAAATTCAGATTTTCATAACGGCGCCAACCTGTGCTGACAGTTAAATTCAAACGATGATCCAGTGAACGAATACTCCACGAACAGTCATCTTCAGGTTGGAACAACACATCTGTTAATGGATACAGCACGCCATTAATCCACAAACAGTTTTCGTTGCCAAAACTTTCATTCACACCAGAAGCCAAATTCAAGCCTACACGTCGGTTTTCGGTATCCCAGAAGTTACACGACAACCAAAACCATGCTGTTTCAGGACGTAAAAACCCGCAGGTGTCATATAAAGAGGCAAAGGTGCGTTCATGGAATTGAATGGTTTGTCCAGTTTTATTGATAAAATAGCCTTCACAGCCGAGCGTAGTCAGTTTTTGAGTATAAGTCCAACCATTAATACCTGTTGGGCTACACATACTTAGCGGGTCTGTGCCTGCACAAAATATTCTCGCACTGAGTTTAATTTCACCATATTTGGTCACGCGGATATAACGCACACCATTGGCATGTTGAATTTCAATTTGAAATGGCGATTTTTCAAAAAAACTTTGATTAAATAATGGTTGCTCATCTAAAACAGTATTGCGCGATAAAAAATTAATCGCATTCCATTCCTGCACTTCGCCCGTCATGTGATTATAAATATAGACAAAACCGTGCCCTGCCCAAGCAATATCGGCAATTGCCAGCCCAATGGTATAGTGTTCGTGTTGAATACTACAAAATTTAAACTTTTTATATTTTAAGCGTTTACGCCAACCTGACAATACCTCACCATACGGTGATTTATATTGGTAAGCCTGATAATCAATTTTTTTGGGAAGTTCACTAAAACGTCCATAATGCGGCTGTCCATTCGCCTGAATTAAATCCATTGAAGACATTCCCTATTGTCTAAAAACAATTCATCTTTGGTCGTATTATGCCTACAAATGCATGTACAAAAAACCCGCAGCTTATGATTTTGTTGAAAAACTTATAAAAACATAGATTGTTTTGCCATTTTAAGGCCTGAGCGCTTACTAAATATACAAAATATAAATTAATCTATTTCTGCCTTAATATTCTGAATACTTTTAAGCATCAGCATTCAAAGTCAGATAGGTATTTTCCCAACGATTGCCTGAAAATGACCCTTCAACCAATTGCACATAGCGACCATGCACCTGATCTATCGCAATATAATCATCCACTTCTAATACCCGGTCGGTATGTTGTTTTTGCCAGTGCTGAGCGAAATAGGCTTTACCACGCTGTTTTGCCACCATTGGATTTTGTGCTACCACCAACACATAACGATGCAACTCACCAAATTCACGTGGGTCATATCCACCTAAATTAATCAAATACAGTCGGTTTTCTGCCTGATTCGGCTGCGCATCGGTAAATTTCAAATAGTAGGATTTGCCTTCAAACTCAACACCGTTAATTTGCGCCCATGCATCAATATGCAAACCTTTCAGTTCTGCAAACCAAGCCTGCTTGAGTTGAGGATAGGTCTCTTCTAAAGAGTCTCCTACCGCGAGTACCACATCATGCACTTCAGTATTGGCTCGCGCATGACGCCCACCTAACATGACGATAAATAAACTGGGCATATCCAACTCCTACGCAAATATCCTAAGCTTGATCGCTTTAAGGGTTGATGATTTTTAAGCTTGATCATTTAAAGTAGCGAGAATTTTTTAATTCTCCAAATAAAAAATCGTGCCGAATTGCTTCAGCACGATTGAATTGAAATACAGCATGCTTTATTTCAAGCAGCTTGAAATTTACATATCCACCATTTCCACACCATCAATGCGGGCAACAGTCATTAGATCCTTATCACCACGACCTGAAACAGTCGCAATAATGATTTGATCTTTATCCATCGTTGGCGCAAGCTTACTCACATAAGCCATAGCATGTGAGCTTTCTAAAGCAGGAATAATCCCTTCA
The DNA here is from genome assembly GCF_021602765.1 of Acinetobacter sp. KAM396. NCBI lineage: Bacteria > Pseudomonadati > Pseudomonadota > Gammaproteobacteria > Moraxellales > Moraxellaceae > Acinetobacter > Acinetobacter sp. KAM396. Next base: position 236,347 of record NZ_BPPH01000002.1, on the reverse strand, counting down.
ATACGGGTTAAATCACGGAAACCTTGCAATGCTTCTTGGTCATTGATTGGCACGTAATCGACACGGTGCATATCTTTCAGGAAGCTATGTTCTGGCCCTACACCCGGATAATCCAGACCTGCAGAAATAGAGTGAGTTTCGATGATCTGACCTTGTGCATCAGACATTAAATAAGTACGGTTGCCGTGTAATACGCCCACGTGTCCTGCATTCAATGGCGCAGAGTGCTTGCCTGTTTCAATGCCCAAGCCCGCAGCTTCAACACCGTACATTTTTACTTCGGCATCATTCAAGAATGGATAGAACAAGCCCATCGCATTGGAACCACCACCAACACACGCCACAAGTGCGTCAGGTAAACGACCTGCCTGCTCCTGAATTTGACGACGTGCTTCACGACCAATAATAGATTGGAAATCACGTACCAATTGCGGATACGGATGTGGGCCTGCCACAGTACCAATCACATAATACGTTGAATCGACATTGGTCACCCAGTCACGCATAGCTTCGTTCATGGCATCTTTTAAGGTTTTAGAGCCACTTTCTACAGGCACAACCGTTGCCCCGAGTAAGCGCATGCGGTACACGTTCATGGCCTGACGTTTGACGTCTTCTGCACCCATGAACACCACACATTCTAAGCCTAAACGAGCGGCAATGGTCGCGGTTGCTACACCGTGCTGACCTGCACCTGTTTCGGCAATAATGCGTTTTTTACCAGACAGTTTTGCCAATAATGCCTGACCAATGGTGTTATTCACTTTATGTGAGCCAGTATGGTTCAAATCTTCACGTTTTAAGTAAATTTGCGCACCACCCAACTCTTTTGACCATCGCTCAGCATAATACAAAGGACTAGGACGACCTACATAGTAGGCGAGATCGCGGTCGAATTCTGCCAAAAACTGCGGATCATCTTTCATGCGGAAATACAATTTTTCTAAATCTTGTAAAGCCGCCATCAGCGTTTCTGACACAAAACGTCCGCCATGGATCCCAAAATGCCCTTTTGCATCTGGGAATTGGGTATAGTCAATCACTGAGTTATTGTGATTTGTACTTTGCTGATCCACGTTGGACTCCTTGCATGAAGTTTTCTATGAGTTGTTGGTCTTTAATACCTTTTGCAGACTCAACTCCGCCACTGACATCAACAGCATAGGCTTGAGTCGTCTGAATTGCATCTTCAATATTTTCAGGGTTTAAACCACCCGCCAAAATTAAAGGAATATCGAGTTTGGGGAATTTTGACCAGTCAAAACTGTGTCCTGTACCACCTTTCAACTCAGGATGCCACGCGTCTAATAATACTGCGCTTGCACCTGCTTGTTGATAGCTTTTTATTGCATCCAACACATTTAAATCGGGTTTGACCTGAATGGCTTTGTACCATCGACGTCCAACTTGCTCTGCTATTTGCAGACATTGCAACGGTGTTTCATCGCCATGAAACTGCAGAATATCTAAAGGTACTTGTTTGAGTACAGCGGCAATTTCTTCTGCCGTTGCATTGACAAATAAACCGACCACTTGCACATAAGCGGGAATGTTTTGCAGCAAGCATTGTGCTTGTTCAATGTTCACATGGCGCGGACTTGGAGGATAAAACACCAAGCCTATTGCATCTGCACCCGCATGTACCACACTGTTTATATCTTGAATTCGCGTGATTCCGCAAATTTTGGTACGGGTACGCATCGTTTTGCACTCTAATCCTGATTTTCAATCTTCATTTTGCTGATCTTGCTGTATGTGACTTTTAAATTGTCTGTTCTTACAAACAAAATCATATATTAGGGCGAATCATTGTAATGCAATTTTCAGAGGTTGAGTGAAGTTCAGGCGGATTATTCTACATTTCCGTTGTTTAAATGCTGAACAGACTTTATACTTCGCGCAAATGCAACGAGTTCTAGCTTTAAGCTTTAGGGAAGTTGGTGAAAGTCCAACACTGCCCCCGCAACGGTAACCATGAAACGTATATCGATTTAAATCTTATGATTTACACCACTGTATGAACAATATGGGAAGGTGGATATACAGCGAAGCAATCATAAATTAGAAGATGCTTGGCACATTGTAGTCCGGAGACCTGCTTGTTGTGCCCTTAACTCAATCATTCACGTGGGGTGAATGTATGGAGCAAAGTCATGTCTACTCTTTTTCAGCCTACTGCTTTAGTGGGCGCAATTGCGCTTGCAATGGGTTTCTCTACGTCTGTATCTGCACAAGACAGTTCTAATGTTGTCAATGCATCTTTAGACACTTTAGTCGTTACCGCGACACGTTCTGAAGAAAAAATTGGTGATGTGCCTGCGCGTATCTCCATTATTGAACCACAAATTGTCGATCAGTCTCCAATTGCTGAATTGCCTCATTTACTTATGAGTGATGCATCTATTGATATGATGCAATACGGTGGTTATGGTCAAACTGCATCTATCTTTACACGTGGAACAAATTCGACCCATACTCTTGTATTACGTGATGGTGTTCGACTAAACACTGGGTCTGTAGGATCTGCATCTTTGGCATTTATTGATACTACCGATATTAAACAAATTGAAGTATTGAAAGGTCCAGCATCTGTATTATACGGCACAGATGCAATTGGTGGCGTAGTTCAGTTAGTTTCTAAAACACCAGAAAAAACAGAGGCTTTTATAACTGGTGAAATCGGTGAGCACAATACCTATAAATCTGTCATTGGTGCGGATTTAGCTGAGAATGGTATTTATGCACAAATTCGAGGACAACGCTTAGAATCGGATGGCACGCAAGTTACAGACTTTAAAGATGCTCAAGTCAATGCTGGTGCCTATGATCAGAAAGGCTTTAGTGCAAAATTCGGTGTAGAAAAACAACAATATGCTGCATCTGTTGATTATTCAGAGAACCAAGGTACATCAACTTACGTTGAAAGTGTAAATGATGCGAATTGGAATCTAATAGGTTTAAAAAATGTCTCTCAAGATTTTAAAAATGAAATCCTTAATGTTAAAGGCCGTGTAAACCTAAGCGATACCTTTGCACTTCATGCTCGCTTATCTCAATTCAAAGATGATCTTGAGCAAAATGATTCTCATGATTCAATCTACAATACAACAAAAGAAGCTGAACTTTACAGTAAATGGCAATTTAGCCCTACTCAGAGTCTCTTAGCTGGGGTCGCAACGAAAAATGTCGAATCTGACGTTCTTTCAGGTAGTGGTTATTATGCAGTGGACTATGACAAAGATGTTGGTAGCACAGGTTATTTTGTTCAACACCAATACCAATCTGAAAAACTACACACCCAATTAGGTGTACGTGTAGAAGATCATGAGACATTTGGTACTCATACAGTAGGACAAGCTGCCGCACGTTATCAAATTTTACCAGCCACTAGTATTTACACCAATATTGGCACTGCTTTCCGTGCTCCAACGAATAATGACTTATATGCATTAAGCTGGGGTGGTAACCCAGAGTTAAAACCAGAAGAAAGTGTTTCATATGAGATTGGTCTAGACCAACAACTTACAGATCACTTAACAATGGGATTATCTGCTTACCGTAATGAAGTTGATAACTTAATTACTTGGCAGAATGGTAAAAATTTCAATGTAAAGGAAGCAACTTTTACTGGTGGAGAATTCAACCTTGATTGGGCAAAAGATGAGTTATTTACAAATATTTCATATGCCTATGTACAGCCAAAAGACAAGAAAACTGATCAAGATCTGCCTCGTCGTTCACGCCAAAGTATCACTTTGACATCAGGACTACAAAATGAAGTGTATGGCATTAGTGCATCACTTTCTGCTAAATCTAGACCTAAAAATAGTACAATTTCTGGATATGCTACTGTTGATGTAAATGCTTTCTGGAATGTAAATCCTAACGTTAAATTATTTACAAATATTCAGAATATTGGTGATGTTGAATACAAAACGACATCTTATGGTAGCGGATACTATTATGTGAACGGCGGTCGCCTCGCTTCAGCAGGCGTAACTTTCCGCTACTAAAACCCGCATAACAACAAAAACTTTAAAACAGCGCAGTTTATGGATAATGTTTTGACCGGCATTATCCTTTTTTTCATTTCAACCTAAGGAAAAGTTATGGGCCACCGTTTAAGCAAAATTTATACCCGCACAGGCGACTCAGGCACAACAGGACTGGGCGATGGCTCACGTGTCGCCAAAGACGATTTACGCATTCATGCACTGGGCGATGTCGATGAACTCAATGCCTGCATTGGCGTATTACGCTCACAAATTACACACAGCAACATTCCAGACAAAAACACTTGGGACAAATCGCTCAGTTTGATTCAGCATTGGCTATTCGACTTAGGTGGTGAAGTCTGTATCCCCAATTACCACCTTGTGCAACCGCTTGCGATTGAGTATCTAGAACAAGACATTGACCGTATGAATGAAAACTTGCCAATGCTCAAAGAATTTATTCTGCCTGCAGGAACATTGGCATGCAGTTATGCACATCAAGCCCGTGCCGTATGCCGCCGCGCAGAACGAAGTTTAATGACCGTCCACACTCGCGATCAAAATATTCAAACACCCTCTTTGCAATTACTAAACCGACTGTCAGACTGGCTATTTGTGGCATCTCGCAGCTTGCAACGTGCCGAAGGCGGCAGCGAAGTACTTTGGCAAAAGAATATCAACGACAGTATTGGTAGCTAACATTGCAAACTAAAATCGGAAACTAAAATAAAACCCTGATTTTGCATCTAAAAAATCACGTCGGATGCTGCTTGAACTTTCAGAGCATCCGACCAAAATATGAGTTGTCATCTCTTTGTCACGTCGTACTTGCAAAATGAAAGCAAACTTTCAATTCATGAGCACATTATGCGCATAATTGGTCATCGTGGTGCGCGTGGTGAAGCGCCTGAAAACACACTCGGTGGTTTTGAATATATTCAAAATATTGGCATTCGTGCAGTCGAGTTTGATGTCCGTCAACTCAAAGACAATGCCTTGGTGGTGATGCATGATGATCAATTCATCCGCACCACAGGACAAGACAAAGCACTGTATGAATGTAGTCTGGAAGATTTAAACCATTATAACCATGCGGTGACGTGGTCTGATTGGAATAAAGTTGAAACTACTCCCCTACTCAATCAAACCATGACCATTATTCAAAATTTTGATCATATTGAAGTTGAAGTCAAAGCGGTCAACTCGCATGCCGATGCCGAAAAAATTACCCAAAGTTTAGAGCAACATTTACAGGGTTTTGAACATAACGCTATCATCACCAGTTTTGATACAAAAATTCATTGGGCCTTGCAACAACAAAAATCACGCTTTAAACGTGGTTTATTGGTTGAAGATAATTTGCAATATCAAGCCATTGACCAGGCTTTAGCATTAGGCTGTTGCCAAATTGGTTGGATGAATGAACTCGCAACCAATGCACTCATTCAGGCCACACAACAAGCCCAACTGAATATCAGTGTTTGGACAGTCAACCAAATTGAACGTGCCAAACAGCTTAAAGATTTGGGTGTTCATGGTTTAATTACCGATTATCCTAAACTGATGATGCAACACTTGTAAGCGGCACAACCTCAAATATTTTGATGGATAAATAATTGATTTATTGTGCTTGTTTGGCTGCCGAATACCATATCTCCGAAAAATCTCGCAGAAGCCATTATATTCTGTTACCACCCAGTACAATACAACTGTACAATAATGCTGTGATCGTGAATCCGCTCATGCTAATATGCGAAAAAATTAATCCCTATAAAACTTAATACTATGATTTCAATCTACAGATTGGTCATAGCGTTATAAAGGATTAAGCGTCCATTTATACCTCCCAAGGTTCTAGGAGTGCTGTTGGAGATGAATGCTCCCTTACCCAAAGCCCCAATCAACTGGATTGCCATCTTTGCACTGGTTTTCTTACCTATTGTTGCAGTGATCGCGATTCCGTTATATGCGTATTACCATGATTTTAGCCTTGCCGCTTGGATCAGCATGTTTGTATTACTTGGCGTAAGTAGCTTGGGTATTACAGCAGGTTATCACCGCTTATGGGCACACCGTGCTTATGAAGCTACCCTTCCCTTGAAAATCATTTTAATGATTATGGGAACATTTGCCGTTCAGAACAGTATTCTGTATTGGGGTTCAGGTCACCGTACCCATCACCGTCATGTCGATGACGTCGAAAAAGACCCATATTCAATTAATAACGGCTTCTGGTATGCGCACATGGGCTGGATGTTACGTGACTATCCTGCTGCAGAGCCGAACTTTAAAAATGCACCAGATTTGTTAAATGACAAGTTGGTGATGTTCCAACACAAATACTATATTCCGCTCGTAATTGCAGTTCACGCTGGTATTTTGGTGCCAATAGGTTGGGCTGTAGGCGATATTTGGGGCGTGTTGTTATTAGGCGGTTTAATGCGTCTGATTTTAAGCCACCATGTTACTTTCTTTATTAACTCACTATGTCATATGTGGGGTTCTCGTCCTTATACTGACGAAAATACCGCGCGTGATAATTTCTGGTTAGCAATTGCCACTTGGGGCGAGGGTTATCATAACTATCACCACATTTTCCAGTATGATTATCGTAATGGCGTAAAATGGTGGCAATATGACCCAACTAAATGGTTAATTTGGTCATGCTCGAAGTTGGGATTAGCGAAAAACTTACGCCGTATTCCAAGCTTTAATATTAAAAAAGCAGAATTGGCGATGCGTTTTAAATATGCAGAGCAAGACTTGGCGGTCTATGGACACAATGTAAATGATGACATTGGCCAAGTTAAAAGCCGTATTTCGCAAGAATATGATGCCTTTACTCAAACTCTGAACGATTGGGCAAAGTTAAAAGAGCAAGAAATTCAGGCGAAAAAAGCATCGGTAGCTGAAAAAATCCACCAAATGGATGACAAATTAAAAGTTGAATTCCAATTGGTTGAACAGCGTCTTTCACACCATCGTGAAACGTTGAACTTACTAATGCGCAACCTGAAAAAGAATCCTGTATCTGAATAAACCCCCTCTCTGATGCAATGCGAAAGCCCTGATCTGTTCAGGGCTTTCTGCATGTTAGACTACAGTTTTTAAAGCCTAATTTTGCTATAGTCAAACTCACTTTGTGCCAAAGCTCTCTCACTATGCAATTTAATCCACGTTATCCGACCCTGCCCGCCCGTCTTTATCACATGCAGCAGCCTTTACCTTTAAAAGGTGCAAAAGCAGGACACTTTAATGCTGCATTGGCAAAAGAACTGCAATGGACAGCCGAAGAACAACAGCAATGGGTTGAAATTTGCAGCGGACAAACCACGTTTAAAGAATTTCCTGCTTTGGCAATGGTCTATGCAGGACATCAATTTGGACAGTGGGCAGGTCAATTGGGAGATGGACGCGGTTTACTCATTGCGCAAGTTTTGGACACACAACAACGTACCATTGACCTGCATTTAAAAGGTGCGGGGGCAACGCCTTATTCACGTATGGGCGATGGACGTGCAGTATTACGTTCCGTGATTCGTGAATATTTGGCAGGCCATGCTTTAAATGCGCTGGGTGTGCCATCAAGCAATGCTGTTGGATTTACCTCATCCACTCAAGGTGTACAACGTGAAAAATTAGAACTTGGCGCAATGCTATTACGCACCTCTGACTGTCATATTCGTTTAGGTCATTTCGAATGGATCAATCAGTATCAACCTGAACTACTACCTGAATTTGTGCAAAAATGTATTGAGTGGCACTACCCTGAATGCCTGACTGCCGAACAGCCTATACTCGCCTTTGCCACCCAAGTCATTCAGCGCACAGCAGTGATGATTGCGAAATGGCAATTGGTCGGTTTTGCGCATGGTGTGATGAATACCGATAATTTAAATATCACTGGCTCTACTTTAGATTTTGGCCCTTATGGTTTTATGGAGCGTTTTCGCCCGAACTGGATCAACAACCATTCGGACTACCAAGGGCGCTATACCTACCAACAACAACCGAGTGTAGCGCACTGGAACTTATGGGTTTGGCTGAATAATTTAATTCCGCTTGAGCAAAACCAAGATCAAAAAGAACACTGGAAACAAGCACTGGCAGCATGTTTAGAACATTTTGAACCCACTTTTTTGGAGCATTATAAACTCGGTTTATGTGAAAAAGTGGGGCTGCCAAGTTTCCACAAAGACAGTTTTGATTGCGCAACCAATTTCTTAAGCATTTTGCAAAGTGAACAACTGGATTACACCCAAAGTTTTATCAGCCTACAAAATAAACAATATACTGAAATATTGGATGATTGTTTAGATCGTCGTCAGTGGGAAAGCTTCTTGGCACAGTATTTACAAATTCGTGAACATCAGGATACCGATGCCTTAGATACTGCTATGCAACAAGTCAACCCTCACTATATTTTGCGCAATCACATGGCACAAAAGGCGATTGAGCACGCAGAACGTGATGATTTTTCAGAAGTTGAGCGTTTATTTAATTTGCTCAGCCAGCCGTATATTCAGCAAACGGCATTGGAAAAACCTGAAGATTTAGCACCTTTACCAAGTGATGTGCCAGAAGTGATGGTGAGTTGCTCATCTTAATAGCCTTGTTGCACAAATGCCTAACACTATGATTTTATTAAAAATATCAACAAACCTTTAAAAATTAGTGTCTTGCAAAATGTTTATGCAACAAAGCCTTTGTCCTGCTGAACAATTGATTGTACAAACTACAAAATTTAGCTGTGATGTGAAATGACAAATATTTTATCTAGCCCATCCCTCTGTATTAAAGATGGACTAGATTAATTTTTTCTACTCATCAGGATATTCAAAACGATAACCTACACCATAAACCGCTTGAATCCACTCATGTCGATTACCTGTTTCGGCAGCTTCAGTAATTTTACGGCGCAAGTTTTTAATGTGGCTATCGATCACCCGATCTGCCACTTCAAAACTGTCAGGGTTAATATGATCTAACAATTGCGCACGTGAATACACCTGCCCAACATGCTCTAAAAACAATTCCAATAAACGGAATTCGGTTGGGGTCAAATTCAAGGTTTTTTGCTGATACCAAATACGCTGCTGCGCTTTATCCATACGGAACAAAGACTGATCTTCGGGCTCAGCCTTACGTTCCAAACGGCGCAACACCGCTTGCACGCGCGCGACCAATTCTTTCGGGCTAAAAGGCTTACACACATAGTCATCTGCGCCCATGTTTAGACCTAGCACCCGATCAATTTCTTCAGTACGTGCCGTGACCATAATAATAGGTACATCAGACTGTTCACGCACTTTACGGCAAATGGTCAGGCCATCCATACGCGGTACCATCAAATCCAAAATCATCAGGCTCGGTTTACGCTGCAAAAAACTGTCATAGGCTTCTTGCCCATCATGAAACATACTGACTTCAAAACCAGCAGCTTCTAAATAATCTCGCACCAATTGGGCAAGTTCAATTTCATCTTCAACCAGCAAGATATGTTTCATGCACGATTCCTTAAAGTCCTTCAAGATTTGATTGTTTTGGGAAAGCTTAATTTACAGCGTAAACCACCCAACGGTGAATGAGCAAAACTTAACTCTCCGCCCAATGCTTTGGCAATTTTGACCGATAAGGCCAAACCTAAACCTGTACCGCCTGTGGCACGTGTACGCGAATCATCGACACGATAAAAACGCTCACCCAAACGTGCCAATTGTTCATCACTTAAGCCAAACGGGCTGTCATCTACATACACCGTCCACTCGGTTGGGCTTTGACTGGTGTGAATATGCACCTGCCCACCTGCTTCGGTATAGCGAATACTATTACTGAGTAAGTTGAGCATAATTTGTTTAAAGCGGTCTATATCCAATTGTAATTGTGTGCCTTCACCCGACACGACCAAGTCCAACTGTGCCTGTTCAAATTTCGGCTTAAAGCTTTCGATTTCCTGCTCAATCACTTGCCATGGATCAATGCTCGAGAAATAGCATTTCAGCTGCATGGCTTCGGCTTGCGCCAAGTCCGATAAATCCTGTGTGAGTTTTTTCAGATTATTGACCTGATGCATCATCGCAGCCAAATGTTCTGGCGTTGCTTTGCGAATACCATCTTGCATGGCTTCAATTTGCGCCTGTAACACTGCCAACGGAGTTTTTAATTCATGTGAAGTATCTGCCACCCACTGACGACGTGAAGTTTCATGTTGATCTAAAATCACCGCCAAATGATTCAATTCGGTAGATAAATCACCCAACTCATCATTACGATTGACCTTGACCTGATGCTGATAATGGCCTTTGGTTAATTCACGTGTACCATTTAATAAGCGCTGAATTGGCTTTTTAAAATAGGTCGCCAATAACAACGCAGCAACCAAGCTCGCCAAAATACTTAAAACATAAACCAATAATAAATAACGAGTTTGTTTACTAAAAAAGTTAATACTTAAAGCATCTTCCTGATCTAACACAGGTTTTAAGCCCAGATAACCCACGATTTTTTCACCGACCATAATTGGACGATAGGAAATTTGAGTTTCAGCAGGCTCTCCCACTACAAATTGCCGCTGGGCATCATATAAAGATAAGCGTGAACTCAAGCCTAAACGGTCAGGCATCGAAATAAATTGTTTTTTTCCAGATGATTCTGTCGTGTTTTGATGTCCTTCATTTTTACGATCAGGACGGAAAGCATTCTGATTGGCACTCAAAGGAAACACTAAACCTTCAAATGGCTGAAATTGTGAAGGTAAATTCAGCTCTAACCAGCGAAGTTCTTCCGCATTGGCTTGTCGTTTGCCTGGCTCAGGCTCGACTACACTTGAGTTTACATTGGCGAGGGTGTGTTCCTGAAAATAACGCTGCTGCAAAGCAATATCATACTGACGACGCAACCACCACCGCGATAAACGGTCATAATCATCAGGCGCAGCTTCACCTTCAATTTGGAGAATTTGCGCCTGAATGGCATTGCCCCAATCGTGATATACCGCATAGACTTCTGCCAAGTTTTGAGTGAGCAAGTCCAGCTTTTGCATTTCGACATCGGCCACATATTTGCTGAAGTTTCGCTGCATATTGACATGCAATACCCCCAAGCTGACCGTGGTAATAAGCAAGGTCGTCAGCAGTACTGTTAAGAACAGGCGTAATGCGATGGGTATACGGCGAATTTTCAAAAGCGCAATCTCAGCTTTTTTTGTCGATTTTGAGCATTGTAACCAACAGTGCTAGAAAAAACTCTCCATTGTTTCTACATCTTTATTATTTAATCTTTAATCATCCAAAATCACATGCTCTTGTATGGGGGGAATTTAGAATGAATAAGATGACAAAAATTGCTTTAGCCACTGCCAGCATTTTATCTGTAGGTGCGTTGACTGCCTGTCAATCCACACAAGCACCAAAAGATATGAAGCAGTCGCAATATATGCATGGTCATTATCAAAAAGACCGTCACATGACGCCTGAACAACGCAAACAATTTGAAAAAATGCGTACTGAACGTAAACAAGTCATGCAAGACATTAAAAAAGCCTGCGATGGCAAAGCGGTGGGTTCAGCAGTCCAAGTCAAAGCAGGTGAACAAACACTAGAAGGCACATGTGCGATTTCATTTAAACCGAACCGCGATAAAATGAAACGTGGTGAACATCGCCCAATGCGTGGCGATAAAGCCGATCGTGGTGAATTCCGTGGCATGCATATGCAGCGTGGCGAACCACTAACCGATGCGAAACGTGCTGAGTTAACCCAGCAATACGATCAACGTTTAGCTGAACGTCAAGCGCGTCAACAAGCTGCGACCAAAGCCTGCCAAGGTCAAACCGATGGTAAAGCCGTGCAACTAAAAGTCGGCATACAAACAATAGATGGCAAATGTATCGTTCACTTCCAACCTAATGCACCTGTTTCAGCACCGGATAAGGCTGCTTAAACCACTCTAAAAAGCATAAATAGATAAAAAAGGCGCAAATTGCGCCTTTTTTATTGGACATATCTCTTTACGGTTTTGACTATTTGTTTCATTTCAAATTCAGCAAAACTATTTACACTCAAACAACTTAGCCATTTCAAGGTAAAAATCTTTGACTTTACAGTCACCAAGAAATGCTATGCAGATGCTTGTACCGAATTAGAAGATGTTGCACGATTACAACCAATGCAACACGGCATGTCTAATAAGGCATGCGCTGAAATCCATTTAAAATATAACGCTGGTCAAACCAGTATTGAGGAAACCGATATGCCACAATACAAAGCGCCTTTACGTGATATGCAATTTGTTTTGCATGAATTATTAAATGCCGAAGATCACTATTCAAAATTACCTGCATTCCAAGAAAACGTAAGCCGTGAATTGGTTGACCAATATTTGGAAGCTGCAGCAGATTTCTGTGAAAACGAATTATCTCCGTTAAACCAAGTGGGTGACCGTGAAGGATGTACTTGGAATGATGGTGTGGTGACAACACCAACGGGCTTTAAAGAAGCGTATCAAAAATATATCGAACTCGGTTTCCCATCGCTGTCTGCTGAAGAGCAATATGGCGGTCAAGGTCTGCCTGTTTCTCTAGGTAACGTGATTTCAGAAATGGTAGGTACAGCAAACTGGGCATGGGGCATGTACCCAGGTCTTTCTCATGGTGCTGTACGTACTTTAGAACACCACGGTTCAGATGAACAAAAAGCAACCTATCTGCCAAAGCTTGTTTCAGGTGAGTGGACGGGTACCATGTGTTTAACCGAATCTCATGCAGGTTCTGACTTGGGTATTATCCGTACCAAAGCTGAACCACAAGCAGACGGCAGCTATGCAATCTCTGGCGAGAAAATCTTTATCTCTGCTGGTGAACATGACATGGCAGAGAATATCGTGCACATCGTATTGGCACGTTTACCTGGCGCACCTAAAGGTACTAAGGGTATTTCTTTATTTATCGTACCAAAGTTCAATGTAAATGCAGATGGCTCTTTAGGCGAGCGTAATGGTGTACGTTGTGGTTCAATCGAACACAAAATGGGTATTCATGGCAATGCAACTTGCGTCATCAACTTTGATAATGCGAAAGGTTTCTTGATTGGCCCTGAAAACCGTGGTCTAAACTGCATGTTCACGTTCATGAACACTGCACGTATCGGTACAGCGGTACAAGGTCTTGCAGCATCTGAAGGTTCTTTCCAAGGTGCGTTGACTTATGCCAAAGACCGTTTAGCAATGCGCTCACTTTCTGGTCCGAAAGCTCCTGAAAAAGAAGCAGATCCAATTATTGTGCATCCTGCTGTACGCAATATGCTATTGACTCAAAAAGCGTTTGCTGAAGGTGGTCGCGCACTAGTGTATCTGTTGTCTCTACACGCAGATATCGTTGAACAAGGTGCAACTGAAGAAGAACGTAAGTTCTCTGACAACATCTTGTCTTTATTGACGCCTATTGCAAAAGCATTCTTAACTGAAACAGGTTCTGAATCTGCAAAACATGGTGTGCAAGTCTTCGGCGGTCATGGCTTCATTTCTGAGCATGGCATGGAACAAATTGTGCGTGATACACGTATTTCATGCTTGTACGAAGGTACAACTGAAATTCAAGCAATCGATTTGTTAGGTCGTAAAGTTTTGGGTACACAAGGTGCAATGTTGAAAGACTTCACCAAAATCATCCATAAATTTGCAGAAGCCAACAAAGACAACGCAGCAATGCAAGAATTTGTTGAACCGCTCGCAGCGCTCAATAAAGAATGGGGCGATTTGACCATGCAAATTGGTATGCGTGCAATGCAAAACCCTGAGGAAGTAGGTGCTGCAGCAGTAGACTACATGTACTTCTCTGGTTATGTAACACTAGCTTACCTATGGGCACGTATGGCATTGGTCGCTCAAGAAGCACTTGCAGCAGGCACAACCGATGTAGACTTCTACAATGCTAAAGTGACGACTGCACGTTTCTACTTCAAGAAAATCTTGCCACGTGTTCGCTCACACGTAGACGTGATTGCAACAGGTGTAGAGCCACTATTTGCATTAGATGCTGAACACTTTGCTTTCTAAGCGAAAATTAAAACTCGCTAAATATTGAACATATTTAGCGGGATATTCAAAATGTTGTACTCTTGAGTACAGAAATTGAGAAAGGACGGTCATAGCATTGACAGTCCTTTTTCTTTATAAATAAAGCATTCTTTCGCTTTAGTCGCCTACAACATTCACAATTGTAGATTACACTGAACTCAACGAATCAAGATTCAAACAATAAACAGGTGAACTCACATGCCAATTTATAATGCCCCACTTGCCGATATGAAATTCATCTTAAATGATGTATTCAATGCAGAACAATTCTGGCAAAACAATGAAAACCTCGCTCACCTTGATGCTGCAACGGCTGAAGCAATTTTGGAAGAAATGGCAAAATTTGCCCAAAATGTGACGTTGCCTATTAACCGTAGCGGTGATGAAGAAGGCGCGACCTATAACAATGGCGAAGTCACCACACCTGCTGGATTTAAAGAAGCATTTAAACAATATGCCGAAGGCGGCTGGATTGGTTTAGGCGCAGATGAAGAATGGGGCGGTCAAGGCATGCCAAAAATGCTGACAGTATTGTCAGATGAAATGCTCTTTGCCACCAACCCATCATTCTTATTGTATCCACTACTGTCTGTCGGTGCAGGCATGGCGTTAAGCAGTTATGCATCACAAGAACAGAAAGAAACGTATTTACCTAAAATCTACTCTGGCGAATGGTCAGGTACCATGTGCTTAACTGAACCGCATGCAGGTACAGATTTAGGGATTATTAAAACTAAAGCTGAACGCAACGAAGATGGTACTTATAACATTACAGGTACTAAGATCTTCATTACAGGTGGTGATCACGACCTCGCAGAAAACATCATTCACTTAGTTTTAGCGAAAACACCAGACGCTCCTGCAGGTTCACGCGGTATTTCTTTATTCATCGTGCCAAAATTCTTGGTGAATGAAGATGGTTCATTGGGTGAACGCAACCCAGTAGGTCCAGGCTCAATCGAACACAAAATGGGGATCAAGGCATCTGCAACTTGCGTGATGAATTTTGATGCTGCAAAAGGTTATCTCGTTGGTAAAGAAAACGAAGGTCTTGCAGCAATGTTCGTGATGATGAACTATGAACGTTTATCAATGGGGATTCAAGGTTTAGGCGCATCAGAATTTGCCTATCAAAATGCTGCACAATATGCGACTGACCGTATCCAAGGTCGTAGTGCATCGGGTGTAAAATCACCAAACAAAGCTGCAGACAGCATTTTGGTACATGGCGATGTACGTCGTATGTTACTTAATGCGCGTGCCAATAATGAAGCTTCGCGTGCATTTGCGGTATATGTGGGTCAACAATTGGATATCACTAAATTCTCTACCGATGCAGAAGCTGTGAAAAAAGCCAATGACCGTGTTGCATTGTTAACTCCAATTGCCAAAGCCTACTTAACCGATACTGCATTTAACGCTGTAATTGATTCACAAATGGTCTTCGGCGGTCATGGTTATATCCGTGAATGGGGTATGGAGCAATGTGTTCGTGATTTACGTATCGCCCAAATTTATGAAGGCACCAACGGCGTACAATCGCAAGACTTGATTGGTCGTAAAACCATTAAATGTAATGGCGAATTTATTGCAGAATACATTGCAGAAATCCGTGATTTCACCAATGGTTTAGATGCAGACCTCAACTTCATTAAAGATGCAACTTTAGATGCAGCGACTGAAGTTGAATCTGTGACCCAATACATTTTAAATGCAGCTAAAGAAAATGTAGATTTCCCGAACGCAGCAGCGGTTGATTATTTACATGCGGTAGGTTTGCTCAGCTTCTCATATATGTTTGCGCGCATTGCCAATGCAGCTAAACAAAAAGAGGGTGAGTTCTATCAAAACAAATTGTCATTAGCACTGTACTTTGTACAACGTATTTTGCCAGAACTAGCTTTACGCATTACCAAAGTGAAAGCGGGCGCAGAAGTGGTAATGAACTTCAGTGAAGATTACTTCACCAACCAGTCTTAATTCATACAGTATCGCAAAAACGCCTGAATCATCAGGCGTTTTTTTATACTAAATTTTATATCCCTATTCTAATTTGTGCATGAAATTTGCATCACCTTTGTTGAAGTCTGAATATCCATACTCAAACAGGAGGTGAAAATGGCAGTACGTCGTTCAAAAATAGATAAAAATATTAAAGCAGTTGAAAGCCTATTAGACAAATATGGCAATTGGGCAGTAGAAAGTTTTCATTATCTTGCGCTCTTTATCATTGGCTGTATGGTCATTTGGTCTGCTGGACATACGGTAATTGATATTTTCACCATCAAACAATATGCCACTATTGATGACATCTTATTGCTTTTTATCTATTTAGAACTAGGAGCAATGGTTGGTATTTATTTTAAAACCAATCACATGCCTGTACGTTTTTTAATTTATATTGCCATTACCGCACTAACCCGTTTGCTAATTTCAGATATTCAACACGACCATAAAGCTGATCTCGATTTAGTGATTATTACTGGTTCAATTTTAATTTTAGCCGCTGCAATTTTAGTGGTGCGTTTTGCATCTTGGCATTACCCTTCCGTTATTCGAGACAAGCACAGTGAAAAGCCTTTAGCACAAGGCAAAACCCCTCGCCCAGAAGATGATGAATTGGCGTAAAAATCTAAAATAGGTCAAAAAATGCTTCTAGATACTCAATATCTAGAAGCATTGATCTCTATGATTTCACTTTTTTCTCAACGATTTGCCACCAACACATAACGCCCATGTTCAAAAATCCAGTACATACCTCGTGGCGGAGCGGGTAAACCCAAGTGCTGCCAGTCGGTCACCACACGATAGGTCGAACTTTCAATATGTGCGCTACTCGGCTCACCATTTACCCAACTGTAACTTTGGTGGTTATATTGCACAGTACTTGGCGCATTATATTGGATATTGATGCCACTACGAATCGTGGGCTGCCCCCACTGCGGCACAGGTCCTTGATGGTATGGATAATGTGGTGAATAGGGATAGGGTTGCTGTGAATGATAAGGTCGATGCTGCGGATAAGCAGGACGATGCTGTGGCGAATAAGGACGATGCTGATCACGCTGTGTATTGACGCCTGTATAACCTGCCCAACGATTGGTTTCGGCCAAGCTCTGCATCGACACACCTAAAAATAGCATGCCACTCAATGCAGTTAAAATCGCCACTTTCATATCTAGCACTCCTATTTTCATATTTTTATTCTAAGCTCCAATTAAGGATAAACAATGAATAAAAAATCAGCAATTTTAAACTTTCGTCTCCGCAGATTTCACCGACATGGCTCGCCATTTATGAAATATCTCCAGCCCCTATGCTAAGATACATTTTTTTTGAAATTGGATGAAACCTCGTGCCTGAATTAAATTTTGACCGCCTTCATCAGTTTTTCTGCAAAGTTCCAAGTGTACAGCAAGCCCGTGTAGACGCTTATGGTTCAGACGGTCAGCATGCATGGTGGTTCAAATTTCAAATTGATGTAGAACATCCATTGGCATGGCAAACTGTGCAGGAATTGGGACATGTGCTGAATTATATTTCCAGAAATGAACGCTTGCCGACTCAATTCTTACCTGTTTCACCGCCACCGTATATGAATGGTGAAGCCAAAGATTTTTTATCGTGGGTAATTCAATGTAACCATCCAGAATTTAGCCCAGATGTGGTTTGTGATTGGTTAGAAGCGCGTTTACCCAATCCTGTGGATGATGAAGCACAATGGAAAATCAAAACCGATATTGCCGAGTTAGATCAAATGAGTGATAAAGATTTGGATGAAATGGTGCCGCCAAATCCTGTAAAGTAATATTCGGCTCAAAAAAATCCCTCTTACAACAAGAGGGATTTTTGAGTTCAAGGCATAGAATTTAAAAATCAAAAGGTCGATAAACCACTCCATTCCATAAAGCGATACAGCGCATATTTCCACTTCGACTCATCGGCATACACCGCATAATCCACACTCATATTTTTGCCCTCAAGGTTTGACCATGCGGTATTAAAATAGTGTTGAGCATCCTGAAATACAGGGTCTTGCACCTGTCCGACCACACGCAAGTTGCTTTCTAAATTATAGTTTTTTAAATTACGTGCCGTGAAATTGGCAGAACCTAAAATCAATTCGGCCTGTGTGGCATTCGATTTTATCAGCATTTTATTGTGGCATTGCTCACCTTGGGTATTACACCAACGTACCTTCACCCCTGCAGCATGCAATTCTGCTGCCACTTGTCGATTTGGAATGCCATTTTTTTCACGTCCAAAAGCATCTTTATTCGGGTCCAGTAATACTCGCACTTGTACGCCACGTTGTTGTGCAGCAATCAGTGACTTGATGATTTGTCGCTCCGATAAATAGAACATCGCCAAATCAAGATGTTCTTGCGCTTTGGTCTGCCGAATCAGTGTCAAACTGGCCTCTAAAATGGCTTGTTCAGTGATGACTTGCACTTGAGGATAAGACGAATCTGCCTCAAACTCCCCCACAATCACCCCAGACAGATTGCCCTGCGACATCCGCGCGACGGCTTGTTCTGTTTTCAATACATCTACTGCAGTATTGCCCGTCACCAATAACGCGCTGTTGGAATGACGTGAACTGCCATCATGTGGATTAAACGACGTGACCAATGCTTTCCAGCCTTCGGCGGTATCGACCACCATGGTTTTACGGTGATTGGCTTTAAAATTAAGCAAGCTAAAATAACTGCGCAAGGTAATTTTATCTTTGCCGAAAGGACTTGGCAGCCAGCCCTTTTCGGCATTATTTGGAATGCCCTGACAGCAGAGATACCAAAACCCCGACCACAGCGGATTCGATGCGCGCAGCGGGGTTAAATCTGTTTCAATCACATCAATACCCGCCTGACGCAATTGGCGATAATGCTCAGGTGCGATGCCACCATATACCGAATTAATGGGATCAGTAATGACTTTAATTTCAATATTTGGCTGCAGCTGACGTTTATGAATTAAAGCATCGGTGAGTTGCTGTGTCAGTGGCTGATGCTGCTGTTTAGATGTTCCCACTTCAGAGTTAAATAAGAACATATCCAATACAATCGTGCTTTGTGCTGCATCAATCAGTCCTAAAATTTCATTAAAAATTTGATGCTGTTGTTGCTGAACGCCTTGCGCATCAATATAGGTCTGATCGGCAATAAATTTAATAGGCGCATGACGTAACTTTCCAGTGTAATTCAGCCCTTCAGGCAATGGTTTTAAGCTGTGGTAGGTCGCAGACGCCAAATAACCTAAAGCCAGAAAACTTATAATAAGTCCCACATACGCCCGAGGCGACCAATTCAATTTTTGATGAATTCGCTGAAAGATACGCATAACAAAAAACCTAGTCCGATGCGCTCAGACTAGGTTTAATTGTTTGGATTTTCAAGAGGATTTCTGTGTTTTCACGCAGACATCCTGCTCAAAGCAAATTGAATTTTAGAAGCCAAATTCCACGCCTACTGTAAAGTTACGACCCACTTGTGGAATATTCGACAAGAATGAGGCATGTGAATACACTTCATCATCGAGCAAGTTGTTAGCTTTAAAATACACACGGTAATCTTGTTTGTTGGCATAATTGCCTGCATAAGCCACACCAACATTGACCATATTATAGCCTGCTGTTTCTTGCTCTAAATAAGCAACCTTGTCTTGTTTAAAGACACGATAATATTCCGCCATACCCGACCAACCATCGGCAAAATTGGCATCCACTTTAGTCCCCAAACGCCCTGCAGGTACACGTGGTGCATTTTGATTGTCAATTTCACCACGCACATAATCACCAAACACACTGAGTTTATAATCAGGGCTAATCTGATACCCTAACTTAGCTTCTGTACCGTAGAATTTGGCTTTGTCTTGTTGATAATCAATTAAACGGAAAGTTTCCTTATGGTCAGTAGTTGCACCATAAATATAGTTATCAAACCAGTTATGATAGACATGCAACGAATAATCCAGTTTGTCAGCTTCATAGTGCAAACCAAGTTCTAAATTATTCGACTTTTCCACATCTAAATTTGCATTGCCACGCTCATAAGTGTTTGTTGCAAAGTGGATGCCATTTGCATAAAGCTCTTGTGCCAACGGTAAACGCTGCTGATGTGAACCTGTAAGGGATAGTTTATAGTTCGGTGCAAACTGCCAGTTGGCTGCGGCAGAAGCAGATACACCTGTATCTGAATAATCTTTTTTCTGAGCATCGACATCAATTTTTTGATGTTCAACCCGTGCACCGAGTTCAACATGCACATCGCCAAATTGTTTATGCTCTAAACCGAATAAACTATATTTTTGAGTTTTGGTATCAGGCATAGGTACGGTTTCGTGAGAATGATCGCCGTGTTGTTCTACTTGTCCAGTTAAATCAATTTTTTGCTGACTATACTGTGTACCAAACACCCCTTCCCAACCCGCAATAGGTTGATGAACCAACTCTAATCGAGCATCGTAGCCTTTACTTCTAAAGTTACTGATAACTTTATTTTCTTCTAATTCATCATGTTCATAATCGGTAAAGCTGGCGTGCGCACGAAGTTTATCAAAACCTGCAAAGGGTTGATCAAACTCAGTACGTAAATCATAACGGTGTGATTCCAAATCAATCCACGGGCCACCATGTGCATGTTCGTGTTCGTCATGTGGATCTGGTTGTGGTGCAGGGTCATGACTTCCGCAATGCAATTTATTTCCATGGGGATGGCAATCATGATATTCATGGCTATGCCCTGGCAATCCATATTTGTCTTGACGGTTACTGTAAGACACACCTACAAAACCACGATCATGAATCCATGATCCACCAATATTCACGGTTTGCCCTTCAGCAAAGGTATTGTCTACACGGCGTGCTTTATCTAAATGTGTGCCTTCATCATCATGATCATGATCTTCATGCCCTGCTTCATCATCATGATGTTCTACCCAATAATTTGGCGTGATGTAATCATTGGCTTTACGTTTTGAACCTTCAATACGCAGCGCAAATTGATCACTGAGTGCTGCAGTTACCCCCGCACTCGCCAACTTTTCATCGCTACCCGTGTTGTAACGTAAACCTACCTGTCCTTCTAAACCATTATTTGGCATTTGAGTTGGAATCTTTTGATCAGTCACATTAACTAAGCCACCAACCGTTCCTGCACCATAAAGTAATGTTGATGGGCCACGAATAATTTCAACTTGTTTGGCTAAAATCGGATCTACAGTGATAGCATGGTCTGGTGAAAGCATAGACACATCGGCAGTTTCTGAAGCATGTTGCAGCACTTTAACCCGTGGGCCATCTTGTCCACGAATGACAGGGCGGCTAGAACCTGAGCCATATTGATTGGAATATACACCTAGCTCATCTGCCATCGCATCACCAATGGTGGTACTGCGCTCTGCCAACGTTTTTTGATCAATCACATGATCTGCCACTGCAAAGTCTGCAGCAGTTTGCACCAAAGGATGTGCTTGTAACTGAATGGTTGCCAGTTGTGTGCTACTGCTTTCAGTATTGGCGAATGCTGCAGGTGTCAGCACTGAAAAAATGGAAACTGTTATTAAATTTTTATGGAACGACATGACCCATGCTCAAATTAGTAAAAATAATTAATGTTATAATATAACATTTCATTAACATTGCAATAAAAAACATTGTTATTCTGTATTCTCAATTAAGCTATTCAGCACAATTTATTTTGATTTTTTATATTCTTTACTTTGAATTGGTATGCCCTTTACGCTCTCACATGCGGTACTTGCCCCACCACTCGCCAAGCTTTCAGGACAACGTCTGCCCATCGCTGCACTCGCTATAGGCACGATGTTGCCAGATTTACACCGCCTGTTTACTTTGCGTCACGATCCCACTCCACATTTATGGTCGGCATTGCTGTATCCGAATTTATTATTGGGTCTTGTCTTTTGTGCACTGTGGTATTTGCTTTATCGCCCTGCATTGTATCGCTTTGTGGGCGTGCATCACCCTTTAAATCTAAACACAATAAAATCTGCACTTGGGTTTGTTGGTGGCTTGATTCTCGCCTTACTGATTGGCAATGCCACCCATTTAATTTGGGATGGTTTAACCCATCACGACTTTCGTAGTTTTGCCTTTCAGGATTTTTTAGCGCAATCGGTACAGTTAGGCACAGGTATTTATCCGATGCATCGCATACTGCAAATTGGCAGTTCTATTTTGGCGCTGCCTTTTTTGTTATGCATGAGCCTGCATTATTATCGCAAGCATCGGCAGGTCAGTTCTGTAAGCAAAAAAATTCGCGTTTATGCCATCGCTCTCATTCTCTTGTCGATTGTATGTGGTGGTTTTTCACTTTGGGATTATGCGCGTTATATCCCCGATGCGACTTGGCAAGCCGAACTGTATTACTTTATGGGACGTGCCATCAATGAGTTTAGCCAAGGTACGTTACTTATATTGAGTTTGGGCTGCCTGCTATTTCTGATTTTAGATTTTCAAAGGCGGATGGAATAAAAACTCTATCGCTCTACTTTCGCTTTCATCTGCCGACATTCTTCAGTTTCAAGCAGATTCCCGCTAAAAACCCACTGTTTTTGCGGCAAGTTCTTGTCGCCACATGCCCAAAGAGGCATAATCCTACCTTTGCTAAAGGCGGTGCGCTGTTTACGTATTCGCTTCCTTAACCCATATAGTTGGATTTTTAACGCTATGATGCGAACTCATTATTGCGGTTCTTTAACCGAAGCTCAAATTGATCAAACCGTGACCCTGTGTGGCTGGGTACACCGTCGTCGTGACCACGGTGGTGTAATTTTCCTAGACATGCGTGACCGTGATGGTCTTGTGCAAGTCGTAATTGACCCAGATACCCCAGAAGCATTTGCAACTGCAGATAAAGCACGTTCAGAATTTGTATTAAAAATCACAGGTCGTGTACGTCGTCGCTATGCAGGCACAGAAAATGCCAATATGGTCAGTGGACAAATTGAAGTTTTAGGCAAGGAAATTGAAGTTCTTGCAGCATCTGAAACGCCTCCGTTCCCATTAAACGATGAAAATACCAACATTTCAGAAGAAATTCGTTTGAAATACCGTTTCTTGGACATCCGTCGTCCAGAAATGTTAGATCGCTTACGTTTCCGTTCAAAAGTCACCAACCTGATTCGTAACTATTTAGATGATCATGGTTTCTTGGATGTTGAAACACCAATTTTGACACGTGCAACGCCTGAAGGTGCACGTGACTATTTAGTGCCAAGCCGTGTATCTAATGGTAGCTTCTATGCGCTGCCACAATCTCCACAATTATTTAAACAATTGTTGATGGTGGGCGGTATTGACCGTTATTACCAAATCGCTAAATGTTTCCGTGACGAAGATTTACGTGCAGACCGTCAGCCAGAATTTACTCAAATCGACATTGAAACATCGTTCATGAGTGACGATGACATTATGGATTTGATGGAAGGCATGACCGTGAAGATGTTCGATGAGCTTCTAGGCGTGAAATTCGACAAATTCCAACGTATGCCATATTCGGAAGCGATGCGTGATTATGCGTCTGATAAGCCAGACTTGCGTATTCCACTGAAATTGGTAGACGTAGCAGACTTAATGCAAGACGTTGAGTTCAAAGTGTTTGCTGGCCCAGCGAAAGATCCGAAAGGTCGTATTGTTGCGCTTCGTGTTCCTGGCGCGGGTTCATTGCCACGTAGTGCAATTGATGAATACACTAAATTTGTTGGCATATACGGTGCAAAAGGTTTGGCGTATATTAAAGTCAATGAACTTGAAAAAGGCATCGAAGGTTTACAATCTCCAATCGTGAAATTTATTGAGCCAATCGTGCTTGATTTATTAAAACGTGTAGGCGCTGAAAATGGCGACATCGTATTCTTTGGTGCAGATAAAGCCAAAGTGGTAAACGATGCGATGGGCGCACTTCGTGTCAAAATCGGTCACGATTTGAACCTTGCAACCTGCGAATGGGCACCGCTTTGGGTGGTTGATTTCCCAATGTTTGAAGAAACTGATGATGGTAAATGGACCTCTGTGCATCACCCATTCACTTTGCCAAAATCAAGCGTTGAAGATGTGAAGAGCAACCCAGGTGAAGCTTTATCTGTCGCGTATGACATGGTATTGAACGGTACTGAAATTGGTGGTGGTTCACTGCGTATTTATACTTTAGAAATGCAAAAAGCGATTTTTGAAGCTTTAGGTATTGAAGAAGAAGAAGCCGAAGAGAAATTCAGCTTCTTACTGAATGCGTTGAAATACGGTGCGCCTCCGCACGGTGGTTTGGCATTTGGTTTAGACCGTTTGGTGATGTTGATGACAGGCGCATCGTCTATTCGTGATGTAATTGCCTTCCCGAAAACTAAGACAGCTGAATGTCCATTGACTCAAGCACCTGCACCAGTTGAAGCCACTCAATTGCGTGACTTGGGTATTCGCTTACGTGAAAAACCAAAAGCAGAATCTCAAGAATAATTTTTGAAACTCTAAGAAAAACCCTGCAAATGCAGGGTTTTTTTATGAATTGAGATAAAGCCAAGCTAGTGGCATAATAGCGCTTCGTTTTGAATTTTTAGTTGAGCGTTACTATGGCTATGCGTCCTGCAGTTCGTAATCGTGGCATTATGCTAATTGTATTTGCTGTCGCTCAATGGTTATTCATGCGTTACATTCTAGCCAATAACCTATTTGCCTTAGACACTAATGACCGTATTTTATACTTTAGCTTAAGTAGTATTGGTGGTGCTTTTGTGATTTTTGTGGGGCTGATTTATATGGTGCTCAAGGGCAATACCGATAAGCAAGACTGATGGTCATGTCGTTTTACATTACCCTACTACGTATTCTACCTTTAACATTTTTGCGTAGTATCGCAAAAGTGGCAGCCTACTTTATCAATCAAAATCCTAGTAAAAGTATGCTGTGGAAAACCCGCGTCAATATTGCTCTCGCCTATCCAGAACTCAACCTAGAACAAAAAGAACAATTGGCACGGGAAAGCGTCACCAAACAATGTCTCAGTTATATTGAGTCTGGAAAATGCTGGGCTATGCCTCCCGAATGGAGTATCCAGCAAATCCATACTGTGCATAACTTAGAAGTCCTGACGAATGCGCTAAAAGACCCGAAAGGTGCACTGATTATTACTCCACATCTGGGTACATGGGAAATGATGAATGCGTGGGTAAACCAATATGGCACCCCGACTATTATGTATAAACCCATGAAAGATAGTGGTTTTAATGCCTTTGCCTTACATGCCCGCCAGCGGCTCAATGCAACACTGGTTCCTACTGATGCCAATGGGGTAAAAGCACTGTTTAAAAACCTAAAGCAAGGTGGATTCAGCGTGATTTTGCCTGATCATGTCCCTCAACCCTCTGGTGGTGTCGTGGTTCCTTTTTTTGGAATTCCCTGCTTAACCAGTACTTTAGCCAGCAAAATGGCACAAAAAACTCAATGCCGCTTAGTGGGATTAAGTTGTTTCCGTAGAGAGGATGGTGAAGGTTTTGAGGTCTACTGTGATGATCTCAATGATCCTGAACTTTATGATCGAGATATAGAAGTTGCGACAACTGCATTAAATAAAGCGGTAGAGCAAATGATCAACCGCTTTCCTGCTGAATATATGTGGGGATATAAGCGGTTTAAGGGAAATCCTAATTTTGAAAATTACTACCAACCATCATCTCAATAATAATCATTCCTTCCTAAATTTAACTAAGCAAATAATCGACTCAGAAGTCTGTTCATCACTCATAACCGCCGCCGTATTACTTAAATTTTATTTTAATCAAAGCCTTACCCTTGATAGATTGAATTCTTTCTTGGAAAAATACATGAACTTGCAAGATTAAACGACTCATTTCACGTTTCATTTTGCCCAATAAAGTTAATTTCTTCTTACTTTTATCCTCACCCTTTCGCGCATTTCTCACGTTTTCAAGTGAACTTGGAAAGTTTGTCTTGCCTTTGGTTAAAATCACATCTTGAATACATATTGCTGGGGACAATTGAAAAATCTTTTCGCCTGAGGACTCAGGGAATTCTCTAAAAAGAATATGATCAATTGGTATTAGTTTTGGACTTCGCAATACATACTCCAATAATTCCTTCGCGACATTTAATGAAAGTATATAACCACCTGCACCCATATGTGGCTCGCCCAATAACATGAGTTTTCTATTCAAATGCAAAGGAATAATTGATTGCATCTTAGGAAGTTGAATCTTTTTATTTAAGGTTTCTAATTTAATGATGCCGCAGAAAGATGGTATCCACGCAACATTGGTAAGAAACGAAACAGCCTGTTTACCCAAATAAATATCATCTTCAAAAATAGCAATATAGTCTAACTGTTCATCTACTGCTTTTTTCCACAACACCACATGACTCAATAGACAAGCAACTTCATTCTGATGTAAATCAGTTTGCTTAGTTACTAAGCCTATTGCAGATGAAGTTGCTTGTAATGTCACAGGGGTAATTGCATCAAAAAACTCGAAATCGACCTTTTCTTTAGCAAACTCCGAACTTATATGCGCTCGTCGAAGAGTCGCGCTAGACAAACTAATAACAAAATTTCTCATAAACTAAGGCTAAATTTATTCTTAAATTCAATAATAACAATTTTCTATAAAATTAAACTAGACATTATTTGAATTCATTTTAACAAAGGTTTTATATTATTTGCTTTCAGATTATACTTATCAAACTGCTTGCTATCTTCTGCGTGACGAGAATCAGAATGCCCAAAGAAACAATTAAAATTTTTGTTGGCTGTGATCCAAATAACTGTGATTTAGAACAAATGATGGTGCTTGATTATAGCATCCGTAAAAATACACAGCACCCAATTGAAATTACATGGATGCAGTTGAGCCATGATCCTACTAGTCCGTGGTATACCAATCAAGAAACGCATGAAGGATGGCATACTGAGAAATGGGCAACCCCATTTTCTGGTTTCCGTTGGGCAATTCCTGAATCATCCAACTTTGAAGGGCGTTCGATCTATATGGATGCTGATGTCATCGTTTTATGTGATATCGCAGAGTTATGGTCGCATCCGATGAAAGATGATGCAATCGTCATCGCCAAAGGTGGCAAAAGTTCAGCTCGTTTATGTACTTGTGTTTGGGATTGTAAAAAAGCTAAACAATATTTACCTTCACTTAAAACGTTGCAATCGGATCCAGATGGTCACAAGAAGTTAATGCAACTAATCAAAGACCAACCTCATTTAGTCCAAAACTACAATAATTCATATAACTGTATTGATGGTGAAGGCTTAAAAATAGAAGACATCAAAATTCTACATTACTCCGACATGGGTACTCAGTTTAGCCATAAATACTCGTTACCGCGCCTAGAAAAAAACAATCAAAAACATTGGTTTGATGGAAAAATCATGCCTCATCCAAGACAAGACTTAGTTGAGTTATTTGATCAATATTATCAAGAAGCATTGGATAATGGTTATAAACCTGAAGACTATTTAGTAAAAGCTTATGGTCCATTTCAAAAAGCGACTCAAATCAATTATCAAGGCAATAAAGTTACACGCCCTGTCAAAGGGACAACTTGGCTTACAGCTAGCATCAAAGCCATAAAATCAAAGTTTAGTAAAAAACCTAATTTTACTTTAGATGACTAAAATTGGTAGCAGGCTACGTTGTATCCTGTTTCATATTTTCTTACATAGAATTTGATCTTTATGTCTCAACCAATAATCTCAGCCCAACGTTTTTTTTCAAATTATATCCTTAGAAATCTGTATAAATTTATTTACAAGTATAGTCATCCAAAATCATATAAACACAATCGTCGCTATTGGCCATACTATCAAGTAGAACGTAGTCCCGATGGTGATTTGCAAAAAATTTATTTTAAAAAACAACTTATTGTCGATAATTCCCAATTAAATTTTAGTCCCAATCGAAAATGTATGCTAATTGCAACAGGTCCATCTGTGCATCAACTAGAAACGTCATATTTACAGCGATCGGATATTGATTATATTGGTGTAAATGGTGCAATTGCCTTAAGTGGTGTCAAATTTAAATATTATGTGATCATTGATCACAATTTCACCAACAATCGTTTTGATCTAATTGAAAATGTACTTAAAACTTCCTTTTGTACACTATTTACAACACCACGTTGTTTAGACCTGATTTTAAGAAAAATAAAATTAGAAAATATTCTTTGCGACATTAAAGTTGTTGAGCCTATAACTGAAGGTGAAATTGAGCGATTTTTAGGTGAGCGGATACGCGTGACTGAAACTCCAAATTATTTTCATATCTATGACCGCTTAGGGTTTTCTAGTCACATTTTTAATGCTGTTTTTGACTATTTTACAGTGGCTTATGTTGCACTTCAAATCACTTATCATTTGAAATATAAAGACATTTATATTGCAGGTTTGGATATGAATAATTTTTCCCAACCCAGATTCTATGAAAATAAAGAAAATAAACAACCCACTATGTTGAATCAGTATTTAGATGTAACATTGCCTGCATTCGATGCCGCTGCCCGCTTTCTAAAATCTCAGCAAATAAATGTCTATAATTTATCTCAGAACAGTGCAGTAAAAGCTTTTGAAAAAATACCTCCTGAACAATTACAAAATACTCTATTGACACAAAGTGGTGAGTAGAACTTACAATTCACCTGTAATTTCCTTCCATCCTTATGTGAACGCTCAAGTCTTTCTGTAGTCATCCCAAATATATGAATAATCATCAATTTAGAACTGATATTAATGGACTTCGAGCATATGCTGTAGTTTTTGTTGTTCTTTTCCATTTCAATGTATTCGGTTTCTCTGCTGGGTACTTGGGCGTTGATGTTTTCTTCGTGATATCAGGCTATCTGATGACAAAAATCATTGTGGAAAAGCTTGAACACAATAATTTTTCTTTTGTTGATTTTTACTTATCTCGAATTATTCGTATTTATCCCGCACTATTATTCTTAGTCTTAGTTTTAACGGCTTTGGGGCTATTTGTGTTTATCCCAGAAGATCTAAAAAACTTTGCTAAAGATGCGAGATACAGTCTCACTTTCTTATCAAATAATCTCTTCTATGAACAATCAGGAGACTATTTTGCAACTAGTTCACATGATAAAGCATTACTGCATACCTGGTCTTTAGCTGTTGAATGGCAGTTCTACATCCTTTTTCCCATCATTTTGTACACATTTAAAAAGCTTACAAAACAAACTAAATATATAGGCATATTACTTCTAATATTATTTTCTTGCTCATTTTTGTTGTCTGTAAAACTTACACCAGAAAATCCGATATATGCTTTCTTTAAACTCTCAACACGTGCATGGGAGTTAATTGCAGGTGGACTGGTGTACTTTTATTTTAACCAATATTCTTTATCATCGATTAAGCAAAAAATTATTGAATATACAGGTTTTGGACTTTTAGCGCTAAGCTTGATTTTTTTAACCAAAGATACGCCTTGGCCTGGTTATGCTGCATCCCTTCCTGTTTTGGGTACAGTTTTAATTCTAATCGCCAACCGTCAAAACTCTATACTAACGAAACCCAAGTTTATACAGAGTTTAGGCAGTGCTTCATATTCTATTTATTTGTGGCATTGGCCGATCTCATTTTTATTGAGCTATTTCCTAATTCCAAAAAATATTATCAATATCAGTTTTGCTCTTTTATTATCTTTTATTTTAGGATGGTTGAGTTACAAACATATTGAACCCTGTCGTATTCATCTGAATAAAATCAATAAAAAGTATGTTTATCTACTTTTTATCTTAAGTATTGCGATTCTCTATCCATTTTATAAGTTTCTAGGTAAGGATGGGTTAGAAAATCGAGCCGATGCAGAATACCTAAAGCGTATTGAGAAAATACAGATGCCTATGGTCTCGAATGGTTGGTGTTTCTATAACATTAAAGATGATCATAGTCTGACTGTTGGAGAAAATGGATTAAAATGTCATATAGCATCTAACTCAACAAATGCTAAATCAGCTCTTTTGTTTGGAGATTCATTTGCAGGTCACAATATTCCATTTTGGGATCATCTAGGCAAAAAGCTAAACTTGAACATCCATACGATCAGTACGAATTGGTGCTATCCAAGTCTTGATAAAGAATTTACAGGTGACAAGTCATCTACCGCTTATCAGCAGTGCTTAATCAACCGAAACTATCTGAAGAATCATATAGCTAAGTATGACGTTCTTATTTTTGCTGGTCGTTGGACTGATATTGTTCGTCAAAATCAGCAGAATTCATTTAGTGAGCTACTCAAAGTTGCACAAATGAATAATAAGAAAGTGATTGTAATGTCTGAACCATATACTTTTGATCAAAACATCAGCTCAATTTTCAAACGTGCAATATGGTTAGAGCGAGACTTTAATCTAAATGAGTATATGAACAATCCACTCGCTACAAAGCAAAAATATGCAACGAGTGTGATTAATAAAATCGTTTCAGAACATCCGAATACACTCTTGTTAAGCCAAGCAGATCTATTTAAATCAGATCATATGGCAACCAAAAACACACCGTATTCATTTGATGGACGTCATATCTCAATTGTTGGGTCATTAGCATCTGAACAATACTTTGAAACACGACCAAAATTTAAAGTATTAGAAAACTTTATTGCTAAAAAGTAGTGATTAGATATCAATAAACGAGTCGTTAAAATACATTTTTTTACTGTAATAACGACTTAATATTCCCCTTTCTTTTCCTGCCAGTTTGATCAGCTTAGGCTTTTCAACTGGCGGATAATTGAGGGCAAGATCAATCAACACTTTTTCTTTCATCCATTTATTATTTACTTGATAGAAAAAAGCATTCCGATCACAGTTAATCAAGGTCATACTCGGTAAAGTTGTACGCATAATTTTTTGGCAGGCAACATAAGCAACCAAATATTCTAAACGGCCTATCTCTTGAAAATAGTCCTGATAATTTTCGTTATTTTCTTTAATCTGCTGAATATAAACCTTTGGTGTTAATTCTATAGCTTTTAATAACTCCTCAAACCAAGACTTAAAAAACATATTTTTGGCAGAACTTGCCAATAACCAATTCTCTAAAACAGGAAAGTCTGGGCAAGTCGTATTTTTCTTTCGATAATAGGCAAAACTGTTAGTTTGATGTTGAGTAACTAACCTTTCAATCCAATCTAGATTTTCATAAACAATTGTACTGGCATCTAACCATATCCCACCGTGTTGATAAATTAATTCAAATCGAATGAGATCAGCTTTCTGTTGTGGTGTCGCATGCTTTAAACGACCATAATCAATATCACAAAACTCTTTGACATTATTAGGTGTTAGAAAGTTTACAACATAGTTTGGATTGTTCTTTTTTATATTATCAACGCACTTCTGCACAAACTCAGGGAGTGAGCCTTCCCAATACATCCAGATAATTTTGGGAATAACTGCATTTTTCTGACCAGGATTGAGAACGATCAGGTCCGCGTAGTTATCTATTGACTCATTGATTTCTCTTTTTTGGTTTGAATACATTGTATAAAATTTCAAAAGATAGAAGAGCTTCTTAAAAAACTTCATAAAATGTACTCAACAAAATAAAGAAAATTATTTATTACAGTCTATAACTAGGACTCAAGACATTAAATGTTTAATTGCATAAAAGCGATCACGCCACATACGCTTCTGTTTCTTAAATCCATGAGAAGCACTTCGATTCTCAAGTTGCTTCCGTTTGATACCTTGAGCAGCAACAGTACCTAAAATATCACTATCCAGACCTGCTGGCTGCACAAATGGCTGCCAAACGCCAAGCCCTTTTCCTGTTTTACTTAACCAACTTTGGAAGAAAATATCGACTGGAACGGTCATGATTTTACCCAGTTGTACAAACTGTTCAGCTCCTTTTCGAGACCAAACCAAGCCTACACCACGTATTGGGAAATAATATGCATGCCACAAGGTATAATGATCAAACTCAACAATGTCTTTTGCTAATTTTTTCTTTTTAGCAGCAATATTGACGGTATACCAATCCAACTCTTTATGTTGATCTAAATAACTTATTAAAGATTCAAGCTTCTGTTTAAAGTTAGGCAACACTTCAATGTCATCTTCTAAGACAACTAAATAATCGGCATCCGTTTCTAGAAATTTTTCAGCACAACCGTAGTGACTTAGATAACAACCCAACTCAGAATTCATTAAACTACGCCCTAATATTTTCTGAGCAGCAAGATCATCGTAGTTTTCAAATTCAGATAAGGCTTTACCTCGCCCATCATAAGCAGAGAATCGGCTAAAATCCCATCCCGCTTGATTGAGCTGAGCTGTCGCACTTGCTAAACGTTGATCACTGCCGTCTAAATTAATAAGATAAGTCACAACTTTCATTTGCTTTCCTTCGTTTAGACCACAGTAGTCGGTTGAATTTGGCTGGGTAAAAACCCTGTAAATTTTTGAATCAGTGCGGCTCGGATGCGTCCTTCAGCTAATGATTCCAATTGATCTAGACTTTGTATACAGCCAAATTTAATCTCAGAATTAGATAAAGCTAATATAAATTTTTCCAAATCACGACCATCTTTTAAATAAGCAATATCAATATCATCTTTTAAAATGGCTTGATCAGATTGAATTGCTAAATGATTAGACAATCCCACTGGTAACAGTTGATCAATGTTCCTAAATTTGAACTGAATTTGCTGCTCTAAAAGCTCTTTATTATTCTTAAAGTAAGTACTGAGCAAATCACGACTGAGAATATGAGGGCGATGATGAATTTCGTAATATCTAGTCATTCCCACACGATCTGCACTCAGCATTTGAGCCGTTGAATATTTCGCTTCAGCTACCATTCCAAAATTCTGCTGTAAGAATTTTCGGAAAATATATTTCATTTTCTTGATGAGTGTTGCTTGCCAATGTCCATATATCACCATCTGACCATCAATAAGAAAATCACTTAAATCAGACTGTTGATTGAAAAAGAAATCATCATTCAGATAAATAAAATGATTTGAAATCCCTTTAATATTCCACAACATACTTTCAATACTTAATGAATTGAATGTCGGTAAAGCAAACTCATATCCACGAAATAATTCTAGATGATCAACGATTTTTATTTTTCCAACAGGACATAAACCTTGCTGGGAAAATTGGTCTAACCACAAAGGTGTTTGCTGATCCGTCACGACATAAATCGTGCCTGCATATGGAACATACTTAAGAATTGAGGCGATGCAGAAATAGATTTCATCGTTACTTGCAAAACGAGTATCATCCAAAGCATTTGATGGTTCGTTTTGATTCATAAATTGACGGCGTTTATTTTTCAGAGAGATATCATTCCCATCGACCCATGCGATGACGATATCAAGCGGATGCAAACCCTGATTCATAAATCAAAACCTTCCATAAATACAGATTTACTGCCAAGCATCCTTGATCCAATCCGATGGTAATACATAACGATACCACTTACCCCCACCACCATGAATTGCATCAGGCGGGTTAATTTCACCATGAAAGATAATAATTTTTACACCATCTGGCTTTACAGGTGGCTTAAAATAAGCCATCGGAATTTTTTGCAAACAATGATATTTATAACTTTTGCACCAACTGTCTGGCCAGTAAGTTAACTTTTTCTCTTGATCCACATACCAAGATAAATATGCTTGCTCATTACGGAACTTTTGGCGAATTTCATCAAAATGTTCACGAAAATATGGCAATAAACCAGGAAATGCACCTAACTTAAAACGATATACTGAACTGTTACCCGTAATACGCCACGGACGCTTCCAGTCATGAATAATCAAAAAATCACCTGGATGGGTAAAAAAACCATCAATATTATCAACAATCACCACATCTAGGTCTAAAAACAGGGCATTACCTGTTAAACCATATAAATCTGGCTCAAAGGTTGAAAGCTTGTTCCAACCACGTTCAGGTGCACCCTCAGGCAATGCAAGTGGTGGAATTGGGAAACACTCTACATTTGAATCAATACCTTCAGTACGATCCGTCAAACACACCATTTTAAAATCGACTGTGGTATGTCGCTTCACCATATTATAAAGACGATTCACATACTCAGACCCGTATTTTGTGCCCCATTTCATACAGATCACAACATTCTGCTCAGTCAAATTATCTACCTGAGCCTTTAGGTCATTTTGATTCATGTTCATGCATCCATTATCCACCCGTGCAATTTCAATATCATACCATTAACACGGCATAACTGAGATGCTTGCTTTTCATTTCTGCACAGTTTAACGCAAATCTTTCATAGAAATATAAACTTCACCAAACCGTCATCGAGCTTGAATAATTTTTAACCACATTAAAGGCATATAAAATCTACAAAAATCTATATTAAATATGAAAATTGCGATTGCAGGTACAGGTTACGTCGGTTTATCTAATGCCATGATTTTTGCTCAACATCATCAGGTCGTGGCTTATGATCTCTTAGAAGAAAAAGTTAAATTACTTAATCAAAAAATATCTCCTATTCGTGATCCTGAAATTTCTGAGTTTTTAACAAAATCAGAATTAAATTTTCAAGCCACACATTGCAAAGTCGATGCCTATCAGCATGCAGATTTTGTGATTATCGCTACGCCTACTGACTACGACCCAGATACCAATTACTTCAATACGCAAAGTGTTGAAGCAGTCATTCAGGATGTATTGGCTATTAATCCTTTGGCAACCATGGTGATCAAATCCACTGTACCTGTAGGCTTTACCCAGCAGATTAAGAAAAAATATCACACTGGAAATATTATTTTTTCGCCTGAATTCTTACGTGAAGGCAAAGCCCTACATGACAATCTCTACCCATCACGGATTATCGTAGGTGAAAAATCCGAACGTGCAAAACAATTCGCCAATATGCTTATAGAAGGTGCTATCAAAAAGGACTGTTCTGTCCTTTTTACAGACTCCACTGAAGCCGAAGCCATCAAGTTATTTGCTAACACCTTCTTGGCCATGCGTGTCGCCTACTTCAATGAATTGGACACTTATGCTCAAATTTATAATCTAGATACGCGACAAATTATTGATGGTGTATGTTTAGACTCACGTATTGGTCAGTTTTACAACAATCCATCCTTTGGTTATGGCGGATACTGCCTCCCTAAAGACACCAAACAACTGCTCGCAAATTACGCACAAGTTCCGAGTAATTTGATTAAAGCAGTAGTAGACGCCAACCAAACCCGCCAAGAATTTATTGCAGAATCCATTCGTAAGCGTGAACCCAAAGTAGTCGGAATTTATAGACTTACCATGAAAAGCGGTTCAGACAATTTTCGCGCCTCGGCAATACAAGGCGTAATGCAATATCTCAAAGCCTACGGGATTAAAGTAATTATTTATGAACCGGGGCTACAGCAGAAAAAATTTCTCAACTCTAAAATCATTCATGATTTATCCGAGTTTAAACAACGTGCCGATTTAATTGTCTGTAACCGTAAATGTTCATTGTTGCAAGATGTACAAAATAAGGTTTATACACGTGATGTATTTGGAATGGATGATTAGAATAATGCATAAGGACCCAAAACCCTACTGTGAATGAAGCACAAGGAGCGAAAACATTGTTCTGAGCGAAGCGCAAGGAATTCAAAACACTGCTTTAAATGAAGCGCAAGGCACGTAGCAATATTTACTTCATACGCAAAAAACCTTATATCAAATAAGGTTTTTTTAAAGATTAAACTAAAACTTAGTTTTTATCTTTGTCTACAATCTTGTTCGCTTGAATCCAAAGTACGAAAAAATGGGAAAGCACTGCTTTCCCATTTTTTAAGGCACGTAACGCAACCTTAGTTCTTTTCTTTGTCTACGATCTTGTTCGCTTGAATCCAAGGCATCATTGCACGTAATTTGTTACCCGTAACTTCGATACCATGCGCCGCATTTTGACGACGACGAGCTGTCATTGATGGGTAGTTCAACGCACCTTCTTGGATGAACATCTTCGCATATTCACCAGATTGAATACGTTTAAGTGCATTACGCATTGCTTCACGTGATTGTTCATTAATTACTTCAGTACCTGTTACATACTCGCCATATTCAGCATTGTTAGATACTGAATAGTTCATGTCAGCGATACCGCCTTCGAACATCAAATCAACGATCAATTTAAGCTCGTGTAAGCATTCGAAGTAAGCCATTTCTGGTGCATAACCCGCTTCAACAAGAGTTTCGAAGCCCATTTTAACCAATTCAACAGCACCGCCACACAGAACTGCTTGCTCACCAAAAAGGTCTGTTTCTGTTTCTTCACGGAAAGAAGTTTCGATGATACCTGTACGACCACCACCCACACCTGAAGCGTAAGAAAGCGCAACGTTACGTGCATTACCAGAAGCATCTTGATGAATCGCGATAAGATCAGGAACACCTGAACCACGTTGGAATTCAGAACGTACAGTGTGACCAGGTGCTTTAGGTGCAACCATGATGACGTCTAAGTCCGCACGTGGGACAACTTGGTTATAAAGTACAGAGAAACCGTGAGCAAATGCTAAAGTTGCGCCTTGCTTGATGTTTGGCTCAATCACGTCACGATAAAGTTGTGATTGGAACTCATCTGGAGTCAAAATCATAACTAAGTCAGCTTGAGCAACAGCAGCAGGAACTTCAGAAACTTTAAGACCCGAATTTTCAGCTTTTTTCCATGAAGCAGAACCAGCACGTAAACCTACAGTGACGTCTACACCAGAATCTTTCAGGTTAAGCGCGTGCGCGTGACCTTGTGAACCGTAACCAATGATCGCTACTTTCTTAGATTGAATGATAGATAAGTCGCAGTCTTTATCGTAAAAAATTTGCATTGCTGTCTCCGCTAAAATGCTTTGGATTCCTATCTTACTCAAGTACTTGTCTATTCAGTACTAAAGTAAGCGTTCCATCCTTAGGGATGGAATGAATTCGATGAATAAAATTAACTATAAAATTAGTTAAATGGTTAAAACTTTTTCGCCACGTGCGATTCCCGACACACCTGAACGCACAACTTCTAAAATAGTGTTTTCTGCAATCGCATCAATAAAACCATCTAATTTTTCAGTTGTACCCGCAAGCTGCACGGTATAAGTCGTAGGTGTGACATCAACAATTTGTCCACGGAAGATGTCAGCAGTGCGTTTAATTTCAGCACGTGCAGCACCCGATGCTTTGACTTTAATTAGCATCAATTCGCGTTCAATATGTGGACCTTCTGACAAGTCGACGACTTTAACCACTTCAACCAATTTATTCAGTTGTTTGGTGATTTGCTCAATTTTATGATCATCACCATAAGTCGTAAGCGTTAAGCGTGAAAGTGTTGGGTCTTCAGTTGGTGCAACATTTAAAGTCTCAATGTTATAACCACGTTGAGAGAATAAACCCACTAAACGAGAAAGCGCACCTGATTCGTTTTCAACGAGAACGGAAATAATGTGTCTCATTCTGTGCGCTCCCCTTTACCTAACCACATATCTTTCATGGATTGACCCGCAATTTGCATCGGATAAACGTGCTCTGTACGGTCAACCATGACATTAATGAATACGCATTTGTCATTAATCGCCATCGCTTCTGCAAGCTTAGACTCAAGCTCATCGGCATGGTTAATTTGAATACCAACGTGACCATAAGCTTCCATCAATTTAGGGAAGTCAGGCAATGAGTCAACATAAGAACTTGAGTGACGACCTTCATAGTTCATATCTTGCCATTGTTTAACCATACCTAAAGCTTGGTTATTCAAGCATAAGATCTTAACGTTTAAACCATATTGCTTACAGGTAGAAAGCTCTTGGATACACATCTGAATCGATGCTTCACCTGTAATACATACAACCTGTTGATCTGGATATGCCAGTTTAGCCGCCATTGCATACGGTAAACCTACACCCATCGTTCCTAAACCGCCAGAGTTCAACCATTGGCGTGGACGCTTGTACTTATAGTAGTTCGCGCCAAACATTTGGTGCTGACCAACGTCAGATGTAATAATTGCATCACCATTGGTCACTTTATCTAAAGCTTCAACCACTTGTTGCGGCTTCATCGTGCCATCGGTTGGTTTGTCGTATTTCAAACCATGAACCTTACGCCATTCATTTATCTGATTCCACCATGCAGCAATCGCTTCAGGGTTTGGCTTAGACACATTTAATTGCTTCAATTGAACCAACATTTCCTGAAGTACAGGTTCAACTGCACCTACAATTGGAATGTGCGCCATGATGGTTTTTGAAATGGTCGCTGGGTCAATGTCAATATGAATGACTTTGGCATTTGGACAGAATTTTGCTGGATTATTGGTTACACGGTCATCAAAACGCGCACCAATACACAAAATCACATCGGCATTGTGCATGGTCATGTTAGCTTCATACGTGCCATGCATCCCCAACATACCAATAAATTGTGGATCATTACCCGGGAACGCACCCAAGCCCATCAATGTATTGGTTACAGGAAAGCCCAAGACGTGCGCAAGTTCAGTCAATTGCTCAGAGGCATTGCCTTGAACCACACCACCGCCTGAATAAATCACAGGGCGTTTTGCATTCAACAATTCATCAATTGCTTTACGAATTTGACCTGAGTGACCACGATGCGGCGGTTGATACGAACGCATCTTCACTTTTTCTGGATATTCGTACGCAAATTTTTCCGCTGGGTTGGTTGCATCCTTTGGAATATCAACCACAACAGGACCCGGACGGCCTGAAGATGCAATATAGAAAGCCTTCTTAATCACTGAAGGAATTTCACTTGCATGACGCACTTGGAAACTGTGTTTTACAATCGGACGTGAAATACCCACCATATCGGTTTCTTGGAAGGCATCTTCACCAATTAAGTGTGTTGCAACCTGACCAGACAAAATCACCATTGGGATTGAGTCCATATACGCAGTTGCAATTGGAGTTACTGTGTTGGTTGCACCAGGACCTGAAGTCACTAGCACCACACCAGTTTTACCTGTTACACGCGAGTAGGCATCTGCCATATGACCAGCAGCTTGCTCATGACGCACAAGGTAATGATTAATTTTGTCTTGTTGAAAGAACGCATCGTAAATATGAAGTACTGCGCCGCCTGGGTATCCAAAAACATGTTCAACGCCTTCGTCCGCCAATGCGCGAACGAGCATTTCACCACCAGATAAAAGTTCCAACGTGATTCACCCTAGTCTTGTCACTGCAAAATGGGAGACACCTGCAGTGTTTTGTTCATTAATTCCTGCACTGTTATAGCACACATATTTCATAGTTTTCATGGCAATAGGAAAAATTTCTGATCTGATTACCGTATAAGCAATATGAGATCTAAAACGTGTTGGGGTAAACACATTTTATAAGCTTTGTTCAGCTTCTCGGCTAGAGAAGTTGCCCATTGCATGACATGACACTTATTCGAAGGGTGATCGATCTAAGGCACATAAAACTAAAGTGTGCATTTTTGTAGTTTACCTGACTAAAGTCAAGTTTAAAAATCGGCTTTTTCTGCTTTATTGATAAACTGGGTGTTTTTTAAGCTTTGTATCACTCATCACAATTTAATCCAAAGTCTAATATTTCCATATAAAACAAATAACTTCTGATATTTGATGAATTTTTTATAATTTTTTCATATTACATTCATAAAAATAAAGAATGAGTTAAAAATTATATAAAGCTCTTGGTTATGATTCACCAACGTATTTCAGCTTATTTTAAATCGCAAAT
Organism: Acinetobacter sp. KAM396; assembly: GCF_021602765.1. NCBI lineage: Bacteria > Pseudomonadati > Pseudomonadota > Gammaproteobacteria > Moraxellales > Moraxellaceae > Acinetobacter > Acinetobacter sp. KAM396. The sequence continues at coordinate 196,520 of NZ_BPPH01000002.1, read as the reverse complement.
AGACAAGTCCATGCCCCAATTTTAAACAAGCACTATTGCAGATAAAAATCATCAAAAAATTGTCAATAAATCCTAGCTTCATGGGTAATTATTGCTAAAATTTAGCCAACATGATTTTTGTAATTGGTTTTCTGCCATTTACCTTTTTGCTCAGGACGTCCAAACATGAAAACACCAATTATCCGCTTGAGTTGTCTTTCTGCAAGCTTGATTTTAATTTTTGCCACCAGTGCCGTTTCTGCAAAACAATATTACAAGTGGGTCGATGCAAATGGTTCAACCCATTACACCACAACACCGCCACCAAAAACTGCCAAGAAAAAAGGTAAAGTCGATACCTATGGCTGGAAAAATTCGGCACCGACTGTTGCTACTCCTGCAAATCCTGCTGTGAACCCAGTACCTAGTGCAACAAACCCACAAGCGACACCGACTACAAATCAACCTTTAGGAAATCCAGCCATGGATCAACAACAACGTGAAGCCAATGCAGCTTTAAATCAAGCACAATAAGAACGTGCCAGTCCACAAGTTTGATGTTTTAAGCCATAAAATTCGACTCGCTTAAATTTTCCTGCACAATCCAACGCGCAAAATTCAATTTAGCTGCATTTTGCGCTATGCTGTGTGACACACTTTTTTAACCGTTTATTCCTGATTTAACCTTATGACTACTCACATTGACCCTGAATATCAAGCCAGTGCGATTGAACCTCAAGTCCAAAGCGACTGGGAATCTCGCAAAGCCTTTAAAGTTGCCGACACTGTCGAAGGTCCACGTCGTTATATCCTCTCGATGTTCCCTTACCCAAGCGGCAAACTGCACATGGGTCACGTGCGTAACTACACCATCGGGGATGTAATTAGTCGTTTTCACCGTTTGAAGGGTGAAACCGTTTTACAACCTATGGGTTGGGATGCTTTTGGTTTACCTGCAGAAAATGCAGCGATTGCGCATCAGGTTGCCCCTGCTAAATGGACTTTTGAAAATATCGCCTACATGCGTGACCAATTGAAAAAATTGGGCTTGGCGGTAGATTGGGATCGTGAATTTGCCACCTGCACCCCAGAGTATTATCACTGGGAACAATGGTTATTCGTGCAACTGTATAAAAAAGGGTTAATTTATCGCAAACTCTCGACAGTCAACTGGGATCCTGTGGATCAAACAGTGTTGGCCAATGAACAGGTCGAAAATGGTCGTGGTTGGCGTTCAGGTGCATTGGTAGAAAAACGTGATATTCCAATGTACTACTTCCGCATTACCGATTATGCCCAAGAACTATTAGATGATTTAGAAACCTTAAAAGATGGTTGGCCACAGCAAGTTTTAACCATGCAACGCAACTGGATTGGTCGTTCGCAAGGGATGGAAATCACATTCCCATCGGCAAATCCAGAAGTTTATGCAGAGGGTCTGACTGTTTTTACCACGCGTGCCGATACCTTAATGGGCGCAACTTATGTGGCTGTGGCAGCAGAACATCCAATGGCGTTAAAAGCAGCAGAAAACAATGCACAATTAAAAGCCTTTATTGAAGAATGCCGTATGGGTTCTGTTGCGGAAGCTGATCTTGCCACTGCCGAGAAAAAAGGGATGGCGACTGGCTTATTTGTGAAGCATCCTATAACAGGTAAAGAGCTACCTGTATGGATTGCCAACTACGTGTTGATGTCTTACGGTTCTGGCGCAGTGATGGCTGTACCTTCTCACGATGAGCGCGATTTTGAATTTGCCAATAAATTCCAATTGCCGATTTTTCAGGTGATTGATGCCAAGGGTGCAGATGATGCTGAGTTTGATACCACCCAATGGCAAGAATGGTACGGTTCTAAAGAAGGCAAACTGGTCAATTCAGGCGAATTTGATGGTTTAGATTTCCAAGCGGCTTTTGATGCAATTTTAGCGAAATTAGAGCCACAAAGCTTAGCCAAAGTAAAAGTACAATTCCGCTTACGTGACTGGGGTGTTTCACGCCAACGCTATTGGGGTTGTCCAATTCCAATGATCAACTGTGAAAAATGTGGACAAGTTCCAGTTCCAGAAGATCAGCTACCTGTCATTTTACCTACCGATGTTGTGCCAGATGGCTCAGGCAACCCGTTAAATAAAATGCCTGAATTCTATCAAACCACTTGCCCATGCTGTGGTGACGAAGCACGTCGTGAAACCGATACCTTAGATACTTTTGTAGAGTCATCTTGGTATTACGCACGTTACGCATCTCCAGACTTTACAGGTGGCATGGTCAAGCCTGAAGCTGCACAAACTTGGTTGCCAGTCAATCAATATATTGGTGGTGTAGAACACGCCATCTTGCACTTATTGTACGCGCGTTTCTTCCACAAACTCATGCGTGATGAAGGCGTGGTACAAGGCAATGAACCATTTGCCAACTTACTGACTCAAGGTATGGTCTTGGCAGATACTTTCTATCGTGAAGCAGAAAACGGTAAAAAAACTTGGTTTAACCCTGCCGATATTGAGCTTGAAAAAGACGAAAAAGGTCGTGTTCTTTCTGCCAAATATAGGGGTGATGGTCAAGCTGTGATTGTTGGCGGTCAGGAAAAAATGTCGAAATCGAAAAATAATGGTATCGACCCGCAAGCCATTATTGATCAATACGGCGCAGATACTGCACGTGTGTTTATGATGTTCGCTGCACCACCAGATCAGTCTTTAGAATGGTCAGATGCGGGCGTTGAAGGTGCTAACCGCTTCTTAAAACGTGTTTGGCGTTTAGCGGCAGGTTTCCTTGAAAAAGGCAGCAATGCAACTGCAATTGACAGCAGTAAACTTACTACAGCAGCACAAGACTTACGTCGCAAAACCCATGAAACCATTCAAAAAGTAGAGGATGATATTGAGCGTCGTCATGCGTTCAACACTGCAATTGCAGCATTGATGGAACTCTTGAATGCTTGCAACAAGTTTGAAGCACAGAGCGAACAAGACCTTGCAGTTGAACGCGAAGCGATTGTGACTTTATTAACCTTGCTTGCACCATTTGCACCTCACTTAAGCCAGACCTTATTGGCAGAGTTCGGAATTGAATTAACCACTACCCTGTTCCCTGTCGTCGATGAGTCTGCATTAACCCGAAGTACTCAAACGATTGTGGTACAAGTAAATGGTAAATTACGTGGCAAGCTCGATGTCGCGATAGATGCTTCTAAAGAAGATATTCTTGCACTTGCCAAAGCCTTACCTGAAGTACAACCATTCTTGACTGGGCCAACCAAGAAAGAAATTGTGGTACCGAATAAGTTAGTGAATTTGGTGGTTTAAGTGCTTTTAAACCTCCCTTTTTTAAAGGGAGGTTTGGAGGGATTTTATAAAACAATCCCCCTAAACCCTCCTACAAAAAAGGAATTAAAACAATTTCCAAACAAAGCCCGTTGTCAGTCAATGGGCTTTGCACCTACAATCAAGATATTCTCAACTTCCACTTTTAAACTTTCAAGAATATTACAGAGGACAGCACATGCACTTTAGCCAACGTCTAGCAGTCATTGTTTTAACTTGTGGACTCAGTGCTGGCTTAGTCGGCTGTGGTTTTCATCTTAAAGGCACCAATCCAAGCATTGCACCAGTGGCTTATTCAAAAATGAGTCTGGCTTTACCGAGCAATGCTGAAGAATTAGAAGAAAAACTTTCCATTCACATGGGTACAGCGGGCGTACAACTCAGCAATGACCCGAATGCTTATGTACTACGTGTACTTGACTATACACCACGTCGCTTGGAATTGAATGGCAAACTGGTGGAAACCTTGTTGCGTTTAAGCGTGACTTTCCGTATTGAAGATGCGCAAGGCAACCCGATCACCGAACCTCGTACCGTCATGGCAACGCGCAGTTATCAATACGATGTCGCAACTGTGAATACCGATGATCAGGAACAAAAATTCTTAAAAGAAGTCATTATTGATGATGTAGCACAGCAAATTGTGCGTCAAATTTCATCTAATCGTTTACCTTTGGTCAACCCACCTGTGTATTCAAACCCTAAATAAGTTTTCGAGTGCGAATTTTTTATGAAACTTGACTATCTACAAGCCCTCAAACGTGTCGATGAAGCACGGGGCGCATGGATTTTGCATGGTCAAGAACCTCTGCTCGAACAGAACCTGCTTGATGCTTTTCGTGCCAGTTGGCAGAAACAAGAGATTGAACGCCAGCGTTATGACTTAAATAGCGTGAGCGACTGGAAAAATGTATTCAATGCTTTGAACAGTTTGTCACTGTTTTCGAGTCAATTGGCAGTTGAAGTACACGGCAATATCAAACCCGATGCCAGCACACTCAAACAACTGAAAAGTTATATTCAGCACAATGAACAAAACTTGCTATTGGTGGTGATGCCAAAACAAGATAGCAATAGCCTGAAATCTAGTTTTTTTCAGTTGATTGATGCCAATGGGGTCAATGTTGCACTCACCGCAAACTACCCTAAAGATCGGCAGCAGATTTTAGCTTTAGAAGCACAAAAGCTGGGTATTCAATTGGGCCATGATGCGTGGCAATGGTTGGAACAACATCATGAACACAACCTTTTGGCTGCCAAAAATAGCTTAATGCGGGTCAGTGACACCTTTCCTGAAATTCAGCAGATTCAGATTGAACATTTACATGCCTGTTTACAAGATCAATCTCGTTATAGCACTTATGATTTAAATGATGCTTTACTGACGGGAAATCTAGCGCAAGCTATGAAAATTTTTCAATACCTCATGACTTCGGGTGAAGCCATGAGTTTAATTTTGTGGAGCATCAGCAAAGAAATGCGCCTGCTGATGCAATTATTTGAACAACCACAAAATGCTTTGCAACTGGGTATCTGGAAAAACAAAGTCAGTGTTTATCAGCAAGCTTTGCGACGTTTAAATCCAAATAGTTTCTTGCAATGGCCCGCCCTATTATTGCGTATTGATGCCGCCATTAAAGGGATGTCTAAGGAAAACCCCGAACACTTAGTGCTACAAGCCATTACAGAACTCTGTGGTAAAACGCTGTTTGCTTCTCACTCAGCTTAATTAAGCAGACTTCTTCATCAAAATAATTTTTAAAATTGTCTGCTTTTCAGCGGATTAGCTAAAGAAACGTGCAAACCAACTTTTGCCTTTTTTGTGTTCCTGCGAACGCAAATAATGCAGCATATTGTCGCGTACTGCATCGACATAATCCTGATCATCATGCTGAATATGGTTAATCAACCATTTAGACAACAAACGATACAAGTCATGTTCTACCGATTCGCCATTGGCAAAACGCTGACGGCAATCATTCAAACGCTTCACAAAGAGTTCATGAATACCGCGATGCGATGGTAAGTATTGATAATTGACCTGTGACAACAAGTTTTCTTCAAAGCTAAAATGCGATTGCGTATAGTCAATCAAGTCATCCAAAACTTCCTTGATTTGCTCCCGCGCACCTGTCGCCCGAATTTTTTCTAGCGCATTAATATAGTCCAGAATTTGTCGATGTTGATTGTCAATCACATCAATTCCGATATTAAATTTCTCACTCCACTCCATGATGTACCCCCTCAGATTTTTTGCTTAAAATCGTGTCTTATTGCATCATCCCGATGCCGTATTATCCTAATGATTAAATCCATAATTATTTTATGGAATTTAATACTATCTGCTTTTAATTCTTAAATCCATATAAAAAATAAGGTTTTTAATCAACTTAGACCATAGTTGTATTTTTCAGTATTTATTATAAAATTTCATAAAATTATCATAGAGATGAAACAAAATACCCCACCCCATTCGCAGATGCTATTTTCCTTTTTTTATGGATGTAATACAGTATTCAGATTGTGTTAAATCTAGCTCAAACCACCAATAAATAATTCTCATTTGCAGTTTCTTCAAAAAATTCACGATTTATCCTTATTTCACTTCTATAATTCTTTTTAATTTCTTTTTTCTGTTTTTTGACTCATGCCAAAAATAAAATCGACCAAACTTATTGTGGGAATTCTCATTGCGCTGATGCTGGCATTTGCCGCTTGGTATTTTTTAAAACCAAAACAAGAACAACCACAATACATTACTGCCGAAGTGAGTCGTGGTGATATTGAAAGTGCGGTTTTAGCAACAGGCGTGCTTGAAGCCACCAAAATGGTCAGTGTTGGTGCGCAAGTTTCGGGTCAAGTCAAAAAAATGTATGTTCGGTTAGGCGATCAGGTCAAACAAGGACAGTTGATTGCCCAAATTGACTCCGTACGACAGGAAAATGAGTTTAAAACAGCTCAAGCCAATATTAAAAACCAACAGGCACAATTGGCGGTTCGACAAGCCAATCTCGCTAAAGTCGCAGCAGAGTATCAACGTCAACAAGCCATGTATGCGCAAGATGCGACATCACGCGCCGAACTTGAAACGGCCTTAGCTAACTATAAAACCTCGCAAGCAGAAATTGCTGCCATTAACGCTCAAATTGAACAATCACGCCTAACTTTAGACACGTCTAAAGAAAATTTAGGTTACACCCGTATTCTTGCCCCGATGGATGGCACTGTCGTCGCAATTGTGACCGAAGAAGGTCAAACCGTGAACGCTAATCAAAGCGCACCCACGATTGTTAAATTAGCTAAACTTGACACCATGACCGTGAAAGCAGAAATTTCTGAAGCAGATGTGATGAAGGTCGAAGAAGGTCAAACAGTTTATTTCACTACCTTGGGCAACAGCGAGAAAAAACATTACGCTACTTTACGTCAGGTAGAACCTGCACCCAAATCCATCAATACCGAAAGCAATAACAACACCTCATCATCTTCAAGTTCTGCCGTGTACTACAACGCTTTATTTGACGTACCAAATGAAGACGGCAAGCTACGCATCAATATGACCGCACAAGTGTCCATTGTTTTGGCAGAGGCACGCAATGTACTGACCATTCCTGCTGCTGCAGTTCAAGGTGCAAACCGTTCACGCAGTCGTAGCAACAGCAATAACTCAGACAGCAACGCACGTACTGAACGCAACAATACCGATGCCAGCTCTGCCAAACGCCCTGCCCGTTTGGAATTGACAGCCAATGAAAAAGCCTTGGTTGATCAAGGTAAAGCCTCTTTAGGCATGGTACGCGTGCTACAAGCCGATGGTTCAGCTCGACCACAATCGGTATTGCTTGGCTTAAACAACCGTGCAACGGTACAAGTCATTCGCGGCCTAAAACTGGGCGATCAAGTCATTATTGCCGATGGTTCTGATACCTCAAACGATGCGGCGAAGCGTGGTGGTCGTGTTGGCCCATCAGTGAGAATGTAAGATGAGTCAGTCACAACCTCTGTTAGAGGTCACCAATCTGACCCGTGAATTCCCTGCGGGTGAATCTACAGTGCAGATTCTCAAAGGCATTGATCTGAAAATTTACCCAGGTGAATTGGTTGCCATTGTAGGTCAGTCGGGTTCGGGAAAATCCACCCTCATGAATATTTTGGGCTGTCTTGATCAACCCACCACGGGCAGCTATAAAGTCAAAGGACGTGAAACCCGACAACTTGAAGCCGATGAACTGGCACAGCTCCGTCGTGAATATTTTGGTTTTATTTTCCAGCGCTATCACTTATTGGGCGATTTAAGCGCTGCGGGCAACGTCGAAGTGCCTGCAATTTATGCAGGTGCCTATGTTGAAGAACGACAAGCACGCGCGACTGCGTTGCTCAGTGACTTAGGTCTAGCCGATAAAACTCAAAACCGCCCAAGTCAGCTTTCAGGTGGACAACAACAACGTGTATCGATTGCACGTGCCTTGATGAATGGTGGTGATGTGATTCTTGCCGATGAACCCACAGGTGCACTCGACAAGAATAGCGGTATTGAAGTGATGCGGATTTTGCGTGAGCTGAATGCCAAAGGTCACACTATCATCTTGGTCACACATGACCATAATGTCGCTAAAAATGCCACACGGATTATTGAAATCAGTGATGGGCTTATTATTTCTGATCAGCCCAACACACCTGCCAACCAGGATGATATTGCCCAACAAACCTTGCAACATCCACCACAAAAAAGAACTTCAGCTTGGCGCTCTGTATTTGATCGTTTAGGTGAAGCCTTCCGCATGGCGCTACTGGCGATGAATGCACATCGCATGCGCACCTTTTTAACCATGCTCGGGATTATTATCGGGATTGCTTCAGTTGTATCTGTTGTGGCACTCGGCAATGGTTCACAGAAACAAATTCTAGAGAATATCAGCAGTTTAGGCACCAATACCATCACAGTGTTTCAGGGGCGTGGTTTTGGCGATACCTCACGCTCATCTCAGCTCCAAACCCTAATTCCTGCAGATGCCGATGCTTTGGCAGAACAACCTTATGTGGATGGGGTCAGCCCATCGGTCAATAGCAACGTCACAGTACGCTTTAAAGACACAGAAGCGTCCGCCACAGTCAATGGTGTGAGTGAAGACTTTTTCTATGTACGCGGCATGAATTTCCAGTCCGGTCAGCCTTTTGACAAACACAGCGTACTGGAACAAGCGCAAGATGTGGTGATTGATCACAATACCAAAAATACTTTCTTTAGTGATGGCAGCAACCCAGTTGGGCAAGTAATTTTATTGGGCATTGTACCCAGCCGTATTATTGGCGTGGTCGAAGAACAAAAAAGCATGATGGGCAATGCCGACAGCTTAAATGTGTATTTGCCTTACTCTACGGTAATGAGTCGCATGCTCGGTCAAAGCCATGTGCGCAACATTATTGTACGAGTCAAAGATGAATATCCAAGTGCTGCAGCAGAAAATGCCATTCTGAGTCTGTTGGTACAGCGTCATGGTGCGCAGGATGTATTTACTCAAAATGCCGACAGTATTCGCGAAACCATCCAACAAACTACCGCCACCATGACCTTACTGGTTTCTGCTATTGCAGTGATTTCACTGGTGGTGGGTGGAATTGGCGTAATGAACATCATGTTGGTCTCTGTCACAGAACGCACCCAAGAAATTGGGGTACGCATGGCAGTCGGCGCACGACAAAGCGATATTTTGCAGCAATTTTTAATTGAAGCCATTTTAGTGTGTATTTTAGGCGGTGTACTTGGCGTCTTGCTCGCACTCGGAATTGGGCAATTGATTAATCATGTGGCAGGTGGAACCTTTCAAATGGCGTACTCCACCACCTCGATTGTAGCCGCTTTTGTATGTTCAAGCCTAATTGGGATTGTGTTCGGTTTTATTCCTGCACGTAATGCTGCCCAACTGAACCCTGTCGATGCGCTATCTAGAGAATAAGGAATTAGAGTAAGGAATGATGATGCGATTTAACCAGAAGTCACGACAATTCAGCCAACTCGTCACTGCGCTTTTTCTTGGCAGCAGCTTAGTGGGTTGTGCAGCCGTAGTCAAAACACCTTATCAGGCACCTGCTGTAAATATTCCTCAACAGTTTGAGCAGCAGCAAAAAAGCCAGCAAGCCCTTGCACAACTAAATACAGACCGTTGGTGGACACTCTTTCACGATGCTGCTTTAAATCAATTGGTTGAACAAGTCTTGGCGCGTAACAGTGACCTCGCGGTTGCAGGACTGAATTTACAACAAGCCAGATTACAAGCAAAACAAAGCCAAAGTCAGCAAGGTGTCCGGATTGGCAATGCAGGTATTTCTACAGGGCATCAATTTAGTTTAGAGGGCAATGGTGATACAGCGCGTGGGATTTCGCTGAATTATCCCGGACTGAGCTATGAATTGGACTTATTCGGTAAACTTGCCAATCAGACTGAAGCTGCACGTTGGGAAGCCTTAGCCACCGAACAAGACTTACAAGCCACCGCACAAAGCCTGATTGCAACCACTGCCAATTTATATTGGCAATTGGGTTATTTAAATGAACGCTATGTTGTCGCACAACAAAACCTTGCCAGTACGCAAAAAACGTATCAATTGGTCAGTGCGCAATATCGCGCGGGTGCAGTTTCGGGGCTAGATTTAAATCAAGCCGAGCAAGCCTTACAAAGCCAAAAATCGACCTTGAGCCAAATTGCACAGCAAAGAGTTGAAACGCGTACCGCCTTGGCAGTTTTACTGCATCAACCTGTACAAATGCTAAATATCAAGGAACCACAGAGTTTAGCTGCTGTTCGTCTACCCAATATTATTGCGGGATTACCTGCAGAATTGCTATCACGTCGTCCCGACTTACGTGCAGCTGAATTACGTTTACGCAAAGCCTTAGCCAACAAAGATGCCAATCAAGCCAGTTATTACCCATCTATCAGTCTTACAGGCACACTCAGTACAGGTGTCGGTACAGGCGCGCATACCTCTTTAAGCGATGCCCTAAAAAACCCAATTGCCACTTTAGGTGCAGGTTTAACCCTGCCATTTTTGCAATGGAATGATATGCAGCGCGATCTAAAAGTGAATGCTTTGGAATATGAAAAAGCCATTGTGCAATATCGACAAACTTTATATAAAGCCTTTGCCGATGTCGAAAATGCACTGTCAGCACGAACCGCGCTGAATCAACAAGTCGCGCTGCAAAGCCGCAATTTAGCACTGGCAGAGAAAACTGAACGCTTAACTGAGGTGCGTTATCGGCATGGTGCGATTGCCTTAAAAAACCTGCTAGATGCACAAGAAACCACCCGCAATGCACGTTTAAGTTTATTGCAGACCAAGCAAAACCAATACAACGCCTATGTGACTTTATTGCAAGCGTTGGGTGGTAGTCCGATTCAAAACATTCAATAATGCAAGAGTTGATCTAAATTGATCACGATAAAAAAAGCCTGTGGATGATTTTAAACATCCACGGGCTTTTGCTTGCTTTGTATATAAACTTTGAAATTAAGTTTTCTCAGATAATAACGCTTCTTTACTTAATACTTGATGGCCACTGGTCGCAATAGGCAAACTGACTTTAAAAGTCGTTCCCACACCTTCTTTCGATTCCACCACAATTTGCCCGTGGTTCAAATCGACAAAACGCTTACACAAGACCAAACCTAAACCGGTGCCCTTTTCACCTGCAGTGCCTTTAAAACTAACAGTCAGTTTAGGCTCGAACAGCGTTTCAATTTGTTGTACAGTCATGCCTAAACCTGTGTCTTGGATATAAATATCCACACTGGTTTCTGTTTGTTCTGCACGTAAAATGACTTTGCCTGTACCATCGGTTAAGGTAAATTTCAGCGCATTCGAGACCAAGTTTTGAATCACCGAGGTAATCATATTGATGTCAGCATAGACTTTAATGCCTTCTTCAACTTGATCAATGAGTTCAATATTTTTCTTAATTGCCAAACTTTTCAAAACATTACAAACAATTTTGGTCGATTGCTTTAACTCAAAATTAATAGGGTGATAAACAAAGCGTCCACCCTCTGCCATTGCCCAATTCAATAAACTTTCTAACAAGTTATAAGTCGATTGTGCTGTATCGAATAAATAATCAGCTATATTTTGAATACTAGAATCATCCAAAGTTTCGCGCTCTTGCGCCAAAACCTCGGAAAAACCCAACAATCCATGAAATGGCGCACGCAAATCATGCGCAATAATCTGGAAAAACTTGGTTTTACTAAAATTCAATGCAGACTGCTGTTCATACATTTCTTTTAAGTCAGTATAATCAACTTTTAATTCTATATAACGTACCAAACCTGCAGCAAACTCCGCCACTGTCGGCACAGCACCTAAACTAAACGCCTCTTCACGATGATCAAATAGCAGCAACTGTCCAATCGAATCACCATCAGTCTTGAGTAAATCCAGCGCAATTAAACGCGCGGCTTCTATCCCCAAACTTGCAATATGCTGCACAAACTTCGCATATTGAGAATGTTGAGGTTCAATCAGTTGCTGACCTTGAAAGAAAGCGTCTAACTGTGCGGTTGGATTGGCATGAAAAGCTTTAAAAACTTGATTGGTGGAATACCAGAAATAGGGCTCATTTTTAAAAGTTAAAATGGCATGATCGACTTGCAGCATTTGACGGGCAAACTTCAAAAAACCATCAATTTGGTTACTTGGCGTATGTACGCCCAATAATAACGAGAGTTTGCAAGCATTGAGTTGCTCCGTCTCAGGACCAATTTCCAGCAACTGTATTTTCATTTTTGCCTCGTTAATTTAAAGTGTGCTGCCTTATGAATTATTTTTTCTGCAAAACTCGTCCATTGAATTCAGAGTTAACCTACAAATTTTAACACAAAATACAAGCTTTCAAACCCATTAAAAAACTGTGCCACAAATCGGCACCTCTTCTTTCATGCTTGTTTTTTCATCTATGCATGAAAAGAGTTAAGATCATGATGAACCATGCTTTCAGAGGGATCAAACTGTGCTTCAAACCACCAAATAAAATACGCCAATTTTTGTAAAATTTAGACCTTAAAAATAGATCTAAACTTTTAAAATATCAGTCAGGCTTTTTATCTGTAGATTTGCAGCCGTTTTTAAAGAAAATCTCAACTTCTATACAAGAATTTACATTACATCATACTGTAAAAAAATAATGTAAAATATTGATAAATTTACAAAATAAATAGAATAAATATATCTACCTATCATTTTCATCGATTATTTATCAAACATACGACTTAAGTCGGACCCTCAACTGGTTAATTTATAATAAAATATACATATATTTTTGATGTCATATCTTCATCATACGATTTGATTAGTATTTCAACACTAAATACTCAAGGCGATTTTTAGGTTTAAACAGGCTCGTTTTCACATTAAGCCGTGTCTTGACTCGCACAAATGCGACACATCATTTCGTATCGAAATGGCGTCATCACTGTAATTACGTTGACTGAAATGCATAGAGAGTCGATACTCTCAAGGTTAAATTAGGCAAATCGGTTCGCAGGGGCTGAGTCATTATCTCGCTCCTAAAAAACTCAATCAAAGCAAGGGGCTATATATGGCTGGTGGAAAGTCAAAAATCATTTATACACTGACCGATGAGGCGCCATTGTTGGCGACCTACTCTCTACTGCCGATCATTGAGACCTTTACTAAGCCTGCCGGCATCGAGATTGTCAAGAGTGATATCTCTGTCGCAGCACGCGTACTCTCTGAATTCTCGGAATACCTAACCGAAGAACAGAAGGTAGCCGACAACCTCGCAGAGCTTGGACGTCTCACGCAAGATCCAGATACCAATATCATCAAACTTCCAAACATCAGTGCTTCAGTTGCTCAGTTAGTTGCATGTATCAAGGAATTACAAGCAAAAGGCTATGCAATTCCTGACTATCCTGAAAATGCGGATACTGAAGAAGAGAAAGCTTTACTCGCTCGTTTTGGTAAATGCTTAGGCTCAGCAGTAAACCCTGTATTACGTGAAGGTAACTCTGACCGTCGTGCACCTGCTGCAGTGAAAAACTATGTAAAAAAACACCCTCACTCTATGGGTGAATGGAAGCAATGGTCACAAACTCACGTTTCACACATGGATGAAGGCGACTTCTACCATGGCGAAAAATCAATGACGCTTGACCGCGCACGTAATGTAAAAATGGAACTCATCACTCATTCTGGTGAAACCATTGTACTGAAAGAAAAAGTAGAGTTACTTGACGGCGAAATCATCGATTCTATGTTCATGAGCAAGAAAGCGCTTTGCGACTTCTATGAAAAAGAATTGGATGATTGTAAAGAAGCAGGCATTTTGTTCTCTTTACACGTAAAAGCGACCATGATGAAAGTTTCACACCCAATTGTATTTGGTCACTGTGTGAAAATTTACTATAAAGAAGCGTTTGAAAAACACGGTAAATTGTTTGAAGAACTTGGCATTAACGTCAACAACGGTATGGCAGGTCTTTATGAAAAGATCGAAACCTTACCAACTTCTTTACGTGAAGAAATCATCGAAGATTTACACGCATGCCAAGAACACCGCCCTGCACTTGCAATGGTGGATTCTGCAAAAGGGATCACCAACTTCCATTCTCCAAATGACGTAATTGTAGATGCTTCTATGCCTGCAATGATTCGTGGTGGCGGTAAAATGTGGGGTGCTGACGGCAAGCCTTACGACTGTAAAGCTGTAATGCCTGAGTCTACTTTCGCGCGTATTTACCAAGAAATGATCAATTTCTGTAAGTGGAATGGTAACTTCGACCCACGTACGATGGGCACTGTGCCAAACGTAGGTTTGATGGCGCAAAAAGCTGAAGAATACGGTTCACACGACAAGACTTTTGAAGTTCCTGCTGCGGGTGTTGCAAACATCACCGACATTGACACAGGTGAAGTGTTGATGACTCAAAACGTGGAAGAAGGCGATATCTGGCGTATGTGTCAGGTGAAAGACGCACCTATTCGCGACTGGGTTAAACTTGCAGTAACTCGTGCACGTAACTCTGGTATGCCTGCAATCTTCTGGTTAGACCCGTACCGTCCGCACGAAAACGAAGTGATCAAAAAAGTGCAAAAATACTTAAAAGATCACGACACGACTGGTTTAGACATTCAAATCATGTCTCAAGTACGTGCGATGCGCTATACACTTGAGCGTGTTGTACGTGGTTTAGATACCATTTCTGTAACAGGTAACATTTTACGTGACTACCTCACTGACTTGTTCCCAATTATGGAATTGGGTACTTCTGCCAAAATGTTGTCCATCGTTCCGTTAATGGCGGGTGGCGGTATGTACGAAACTGGTGCGGGTGGCTCTGCGCCTAAACACGTACAACAACTTGTTGAAGAAAACCATTTACGTTGGGATTCTTTGGGTGAGTTCCTTGCACTTGCTGCTTCTTTAGAAGAAATGGGCATTAAAGAAAACAATACGCGTGCGAAATTACTTGCATCAACCCTTGATCAAGCGACCAGCAAATTACTGGACAACGATAAGTCTCCATCACGTCGTACTGGCGAATTGGATAACCGTGGCAGCCACTTCTACTTGGCAAAATTCTGGGCAGAAGCACTTGCATCTCAAGACGAAGATGCTGAGTTAAAAGCGAAGTTTGCACCGCTTGCACAAACTTTAGCTGCAAACGAAGACAAAATTGTTGCTGAACTTGCTGAAGTACAAGGCAAATCGGTTGATATCGGCGGTTACTACGCGGTAGATCAAGCTAAAGTGAATGCCGTGATGCGTCCAAGCCCAACATTCAATGCTGCTCTTGATGCAGCTCAATAAGTTGATGCAAAACTAACCTAAGTTAGTAATGTTAAAAACCAGCGCTTCGGCGCTGGTTTTTTTTCACCCTCATTTATATAGTGTTATGACAACTATTTCATTTTATGCTTAGATCTAAATTTTATGAATGTGAGTTATCAAAGGTTAGGATTTTTCATTCAACTATAGCCATAAAATAAGGAAAACCTAAAATGGCAAATTCATGGGGAATACCAAAGCACATTGAAGATGCGGTCTTGGAGCGAAACCTGTGCTGTGTATATTGCGGCAAAAAATTTGGCACTGAAAGAGCTAATAAGAAGTCTTGGGAACACATTATCAACGATATAAGAATTACAACCTTATCCAATATTGCATTGTGCTGTGTTGGCTGCAATGCATCTAAAGGCAATAAAGACTTAGCAACTTGGCTCCATTCTGAGAATGCTCGAAAAAGAGGCGTCACCACTGAGACAATTGCAGATGTCATCAAAGTAGCTTTAGATAGTTAATAAAGCTTTTAAGTACTACAAGCCCTATAAGACACCCGATCAATCACATTTGATTATTGTATTGATCTAATAATTTAAGCTTAGCATCTGATTCCACCATGAGTATCCAAACAAAGATCTGGTACTCTTTTTACGAAGTGACCACCTGATATGTGGCTAATAGAATCATCGAAAATTTTCTAGGGATTTGATATAAGTTATTAATTTCAGACAATAAAAAAGCCCCCAAGTCTTAATATGCTTGAGGGCTTTTCCTTTATATGGTCCCGAGGGTCGGACTCGAACCGACACGTCATCTCTGACAGCGGATTTTGAGTCCGCCGCGTCTACCAATTTCACCACCTCGGGTAGGTGTTGATGGGTATCATAAACTTTTTTGACAGCTTGTCAACGCAAGTTTTTTGCAATTGCTTAAAATTAAATCAGCTGTCATTTTTTTGACTTATAATCGACCAATTTCATCTATAAAACCTAAAAAAGCATATACTAGGCGCAGTTATTCCAGTGATCTAACTTTTTTTATCATGCAACTTTCTGACTTTAATTTTAATCTCCCCGATGAACTCATTGCTCGTTACCCGCTAGCCAGTCGTAGTGCCTCTCGCCTGCTGCATCTTGATGCTCAAGGTCAATATCATGACCACCAATTTACTGACTTGCTGAATTTACTCGAAGCAGGCGATTTACTGATACTTAACGACACCAAAGTCATGAAAGCACGTCTTAAAGGTAAACGTGCCACAGGCGGTGCGGTTGAGGTCTTGGTTGAACGTCTGCAAGATCAATTTATTGCCCATTGTCATATTAAAGCCAGCAACTCACCAAAAGCAGGTGCAGAACTGTTTATTGGGCCTGATGCTGTAAAAGTGACTATTCAAGGACGTCATGAAAATTTATTTATTGTCGAATTTTCACAGCCTATTTTAGACGTGTTAGATGCCTATGGTCAGCTGCCAATTCCACCCTACTTTAACCGCGAAGCCGAAGCGATTGATACCGAACGTTATCAAACCGTATTTAACGACCCAACAAAACTCGCCAGTGTTGCCGCCCCCACTGCTAGCTTGCACTTTGATGAGGCTCTACTTCAACAGTTAGAAGCTAAGGGCATTCAAAAAACCTTTGTGACGTTGCATGTGGGCGCAGGCACATTTCTGCCCGTACGTACTGAAGATATTGCCAATCACATCATGCATAGTGAATGGTGTGAGGTTTCTGAGGCTGCCGTAGCGCTGATTCGTGAAACCAAAGCACGAGGCAACAAAGTTATTTCAGTGGGTACAACTGCCACCCGTGCTGTGGAAAGTGCGGCACAAGCCCATGCAGGCGAACTTGCGGCGTGGTCGGGTGATACGCAAATTTTTATCTACCCAGGTTATCAATTTAAAGTGGTGGATCGTTTGATCACCAATTTCCACTTGCCTGAATCAACCTTATTAATGTTGGTGTCTGCGCTTTCGAGCCGTGAAAATGTCATGCGGGCGTATCAACATGCTGTGGCTGAACGCTATCGTTTCTTTAGTTATGGCGATGCCATGCTGATTGATCAAGCTCAGTCTTAATTTTCAAACTGTAAAAGATATCGCCATGCCGCTCGATACCGTGAAACACTCCATTCATATTCGACGTAAGAAGAATCAGCGGGTATTTCGCAATATCGCTCGGTTATGGGATATAGGAAAAAAAGCGCAAAGCCATCAAGAAATTTTGGATGGTTTGCACCCTTGGCAAGATGACATTACCCTCAAGTTTGAAAATGTTTTGCCTATTTTGCTTGGTATTATGGGGGTGTTGTTCTGCTTATTGCTCTTGATTCAACCGAGCAATATTTGGCTGCAATTTTGTTTACTGATTGGTGTAGTCTGTATTTTTTGGGCATTTATTACCTATGAGCAAGACGACCCGATTGAAGAAGTCATCACCTTTTTAGAACAAGAAAGCATTGCACAGCGCTATCAACTGGCATGGCAGCAACCACCGCAGCACCTAGCCAAAACATTACAACCCATTTACTTTATTGCCCATTTAAAAGCGATGTTCCCCTTATTTCATTTGGGTAATCTTTCCAATGACATTACCCGCTATGCCAGTACCGTTTGGCTTGATCAACAGGGCAAACAACATCAGGTTTTGCTTTTTGAATATCGCTATGTCAGTGAAATACGCATTAAAGACAAAAATGGCAATGATTATAAAGTCAAAGAAGTGGTGCGCTATTTATCGGGTGTCTTTGTCTTTGATGTGAAAATTCAAGGTTTAGCCATTAGTACCAATAAAAAAACCTTTGGTGCACCCTACCATGTGCCGTGGCATACCAGTGACATTCGAATGAATCAAAAACTCAATTTCTTTGGTAGTGATGCGATTCAAATGGCGCGCACACTCAGCCCTGCTCTGGTGTTAAAACTGGATGATTTTTTCCAGCAGCAGCAAGGCGATTTATTGTTTCACCCTGAACGACACACCTTATGTTTTTTAGGCAACAAAAATCTGTTTGAAATTTCCAGTAAAGCAAAAAATATTCAAGATATTTCAGCATTACGTGGACACTTACGCACTTTTAAATTACCTTATTTGGAACAATTACAAACCGATTTAGTTGATTTTCTTGAATAAGAAAATGGTCTTGGGGCAACACTATGGGCATCGCAATTTTTCTTTTGGTCGTTATTGCTATCATCTTGATTGTTATAACGATTCGAAACAATATCGTGCGTCATTTCAATGCCACCATTCGTGCATGGGCAGATGTCACCAGTTTTGAGCGTCAAAAATTAAAAACCTTGGAAGAACTTGCGCCAGTGGTCGAACAATATGCAGGCATGGAAAAAGGCACTTTAGAAAAAGTGACTGAACTGCGTCAAAATATTATGAACCTAAACATCAACAATGCCGATGTTCATCAATTACAACGTGTTGAAGCCTTAAGCAAAGAATTGATGCGCAGCTTGAATGTGGTGGTCGAAAATTATCCTGAGTTAAAAGCCGATCAACTGTACTTAAAAATGATGCATGAAATTGATGAGCAGAATGAAAATGTCGGTGCTGCAATTACAATTTATAACCGCAATGTTGAACTATTTAATAATTATATACAGGTTTTTCCTAACAACATGATCAATACTGCAACCATAGCCAAAAAACCAGTGCGCGCTTTTCGTGATAACAGTGCAGCGCAAAGTTTTGATTATCGTCCAAACTTTTAAGTTATTTTTGATAGGTCAATAAAACAGCAAGCACGAAGCTTGCTGTTTTTTCAGATTTCAACTAAACACTTGACTGTGTCAGATACTGCACCTGATTACGCCCCTTATTTTTTGCCAAATACAATAATTCATCGGCTGAGTGCAGAAAATCGACCACATTGTGATACTGCTGATTTTGATGATAGCTATTTGCGCCAATACTCACAGTGACTTGGGTGATTTCCCCAGTCTTGGTATGTGGAATTTCCAGTGCATATACTGCCTGCCTAAAGTTTTCAGCAAGTTGCACGGCATCTGCCAGCGGCGTTTCAGGCAATAGCACCACAAATTCTTCACCACCAAAGCGAGCCACAAAGTCAGATGCACGCGCAAAGTGTTGTTTAAGCAACTGCGCCACGCTAATCAAACAGTGATCACCCTGTAAATGCCCATAATTGTCGTTATAAGGCTTAAAATGGTCGATGTCGATAAACAGCATAGACAAGTCATGTTGATGACGTGAAGCACGTTTAAATTCATTCTCTATACACTCGCTGAGCGCCTTTCGATTAGCAACCAAGGTCAGCGGGTCTTGTAAGCTCAAAGCCAGATTTTTACGACTCAGCGCTTCAAGTTCCAACTCCATCTGTTTACGTGCAGAAATATCAAACATAAACCCAATAATCGCCACAGTTTCGTTATTTTCACGAATCACATGCACCACATCACGAATCCAGACATAATCTCCTGTAGCGGTTAAGGCACGATAATCAGCTTCGTGGTCTGTACCTTGATCAGACAAACTCACACACATATTTACGGTCTTGTCTCGATCTTCAGAATGCATCCGATCAATCCAATCTTGTGCAGTTTTCCAACTGTCTTGCGTCCAACCCAGTAAAGACTCAATTTGTGGACCGATGTAGCTAAAAGCTTTGGTTTTCCAGTTAATCTGCCACGGAATTGCATTCGTGGTTTCCAAAAGCGTTTTATAGAATTGGTCTTCTTTTAATGCACTGTTTATTTCACTCATAGCCTACCCTATGAATTTATTTTAATTACAATGTAACAACTTAAGTGAGCTTTGACTACAATTTGTTCTGTCTTATTGACATTTTCTTCTTCAGCTTTGATACAACCATGTAGTTGAGCAAAAATAAAGAAACTTGCTCAAAATATAAAATCCAAAATAAAGAGTAAGCCGATAAAGAATAAATTACCCGCATATTCAGCAATTTAACGCCATGTCAACGCAATGGATTTGAGCAAAATATTTACTCGTAATTTTTACCAAGGAAAACGTATCTCAACTGGCAATTCCGTGCAGAATCTAGGAAAATAGTGCACTTTTAGCATGAACAATCAGCGAACTGTTTTTTCGCCTTGATTTGGAACATATATGAAGTTTGAGAAATTAGGTCAGTCGGGGCGTGCCCGTCGTGGTCGTTTAACGCTTGCTCATGGTGTAGTAGAAACTCCTGTGTTTATGCCTGTCGGAACGTATGGCACAGTCAAAGGCATGCTGCCACGTGATATCGAAGAAATTCAGGCACAGATTATTTTAGGCAATACCTTCCATTTATATTTGCGTCCAGGACTTGAAGTGATTCAGCAACACGGCGGTCTACACGAATTCATCAAATGGGATAAGCCTATTTTGACTGACTCTGGTGGCTTTCAGGTGTTTAGCTTAGGCGCAATGCGTAAAATTAAAGAAGAAGGTGTGACCTTCCGCTCGCCTATTGATGGCTCAAAGGTTTTTCTTTCGCCTGAAATCTCGATGGAAATTCAAAAAACCTTAAACTCTGACATCGTGATGATTTTTGACGAATGTACGCCTTATCCTGCAACGCATGAAGAAGCACAAAAATCGTTGCAATTATCTTTACGTTGGGCAAAACGCTGTAAAACCCATCACCATGATGAACTACAAAACAGCAACGCACTGTTCGGGATTATTCAAGGTGGTATGTATGAAGATTTACGTGACGAATCTTTAAACGGCTTACTTGAAATAGGTTTTGATGGTTATGCCATTGGTGGTCTTTCGGTGGGTGAACCGAAAGAAGAAATGATCAAAGTCCTGGATTATTTACCCGCTAAAATGCCAGAAGATAAACCACGTTATTTGATGGGCGTGGGCAAGCCAGAAGACATTGTTGAAGCAATTCGTCGTGGTGTGGATATGTTCGATTGCGTAATGCCAACCCGCAATGCGCGTAATGGTCATTACTTTGTCACCGATGGCTTAGTGCGTATTCGTAACAGTAAGTATCGTCATGACCAAAGCCCGCTCGATCCGCATTGTGATTGCTATACTTGCCAGAATTTCACCCGTGCCTATTTGTTCCATTTAGAAAAATGTGGCGAAATGTTGGGTTCAATGTTGGGCACGATTCACAACTTACGTTATTACCAACGCTTTACCCAAGATATTCGCAATGCCTTAGATAACGGCACTTTCCATGAATTTGTGCAGGACTTTTATGCCCGCCGTGGCCTAGAAGTACCACCTTGTCCTGAAGATTAGTCTTTTCAGTATTTGCGCTGAGTAAAAAGACAAGGTAAATTGCAGAACAAACCCATTTATTATCAGATCACTGATCGCCAGTTTTTAGTTTAGGAAAATGAAATGAGCCTTTTTATTTCGACCGCTCACGCAGCAGGTGAAGCTGCACAACAACCAAGCCTTGTGGCAAATCTTTTAATGATTGCAGTATTTATTGCAATTTTCTACTTCCTGATTTGGCGTCCACAATCAAAGCGTGCCAAAGAACATCGCACACTAATTGAAAGCTTAGGCGTAGGCAGTGAAGTGGTATTCGCAGGTGGTCTTATGGGTAAAATCACTAAAATTGAAGGTGATTTTGCAGTGGTAGAGCTGAACCGTGGTGTAGAAGTAAAAGTACAACGCGCGAGTGTCATTTCAGTTCTTCCTGAAGGCACATTAAACAACCTCTAATCAAAAAGAGTCGTGCTCACGCACGACTCTTTCATTTTAAGAAGAAAATAAATGCGTTACCCAGCATGGAAATATCTGCTCATCCTCGTTGTTCTTGTGGTGAGTACATTATATGCCCTGCCTAGCTTGTATCCAGATGAACCTGCTGTTCAAATTTCAGGTGCCAAAGCTGGTACCCAAATTGATCAAAGCATCATACAAAAAGCAGAGCAAATTTTACAATCAGAAAATATTGCCAGTCATGACAACAGCTTTACCAACAATGCCGCATTGTTGCGTTTAGACACCTCAGAAGCGCAGCTCAAAGCTAAAGAAGCTTTACGTCGCGGTTTAGGTGATGACTATGTCGTAGCGCTGAACCTTGCGCCAACCACACCCGAATGGCTACAAAAAATTGGTGCAAAACCAATGAAGCTCGGTCTGGACTTACGTGGTGGTGTGCACTTCTTATTAGAAGTGGATATGGACAAGGCCATCAGCCAACGTATGGAAACTTCAGCCACAGATTTACGCCGTCAATTGCGTGACAACAAGCTGAAATTTAATAGCCTTTCGCTGAATAACAACACGATCACCCTACAGTTCGCCAATAATGCAGACCGTGATGCGGTGATGGATTTCTTGCGCCGTAATGGCAATGAGTACACGCAGCAAGCTGTAGCCACCACAGAAGGCTCTAGCTTACGTTTGAACTATACCGATGTTCGCAAACAGGAAATTCAGTCGTATGCAGTCAATCAAAACTTAACTACTTTACGTAACCGTATTAACGAGTTAGGTGTAGCTGAGGCTTTGGTACAAACCCAAGGTAGTAACCGTATTGTAGTGGAATTGCCAGGCGTACAAGATACAGCTGAAGCAAAGCGTGTACTCGGTCGAACTGCGAACCTTGAATTCCGCTTGGTGTCTGACTTAAATGATCAATATATTGATCCATACACAGGTCAGGTTACAGGTCCAGTACCACCTGGCACAGAAGCTTTTGCCTTTGAATCATTAGACAGTGGGCGCCAATTATTATTGAACCGTAGCCGTATTTTAACGGGCGAACGTGTTCAAAATGCGTCAAGTGGCTTTAGCCAAGATACAGGCGGTGCAGAAGTTAACATTACCCTAGATGCTGCGGGCGGCAAGCTCATGGCAGATGCAACACGTAACGCTGTGGGTAAACGTATGGCGGTATTGTTTATTGAAAACAAACAACGCATTAGCTATGTGACCGATGAAAATGGTACACAAACTGAAGTGCGTACCCCTTACACCGAATCTGTCGTCATTAATGCTGCAACCATTCAGGCGGTATTGGGTTCACAGTTCCGTATTACAGGTCTAGATTCTCCACAAGAAGCCTCTGAATTAGCCTTAATGCTTCGTGCAGGTGCCTTGGCAGCGCCAATGTACTTTGTCGAAGAACGTGTGATTGGTCCTAGCTTGGGTCAAGAAAACATTGATAAAGGTGTATTGTCGACTCAAATTGGCTTCATTTTGGTGGCAATCTGGATGGTGGTGTTCTTCCGCCTGTTTGGTTTGATTGCCAACTTCGCTTTAGTGTTTAACTTAGCCATGATTTTAACCGTCATGTCTTGGATTGGTGCTTCACTCACCTTACCAGGTATTGCGGGTATCGTGATCACTATTGGTATGGCGGTGGATGCCAACGTCTTGATTTGTGAGCGAATACGAGAAGAAATTAAGTGGGGCGCCTCGCCAAAACAAGCCATTGTGGCAGGTTATGACCGAGCGTATAACACTATTTTTGATTCGAACTTAACCACATTCTTGGTGGCATTCATTCTGTTTGCGATTGGTACAGGCCCAATCAAAGGCTTTGCTGTGACGCTCATGATTGGTATTGTCTGCTCGATGTTTACTGCTATTACAGTCACCCGTGCAATTGTACAAATCATTTATGGCAAAAAACGTAACTTGAAAAAGTTGAGCATTTAAGGAGATCACTGATGACTGAGAATACTCAACTGCCTTCAAAAAAATACGGTCGCCCTGATGATGAGCGCGTGATTCCGTTTATGAAGATTGCTTTGCCAGCGGCATTGCTTTCTATTCTACTTACGGTTGCTAGCATCTTCTTTATTGCCACTAAAGGTTTAAATTTAGGTTTGGACTTTACTGGCGGTATTGCGGCAGAACTTAACTATAGCAACCCTGTTAAAGCCACCGATGTTTCTAACGCATTGGTCAAAGCAGGCTTCAATGACCCTGTGGTACAAACACTGGGCTCTGACCGCGACCTCATGGTGCGTATGCCTGTGCAAGACGATGTAGAAGCCGAAGACCTAACCAAAGCAATTACTGCTGCAGTACAACTACCAAATAACACAGCAACTGTGCCAAAGGTAGATGTGGTGGGTGGTCAAGTCGGTAATGAGCTATATGTCCGTTCTGCAGGCGCTGTCGCTTTAGCGCTATTATTGATGCTGGTTTACGTCACCATTCGCTTTGAATTCAAACTGGCAATGGGTGCGGTACTGTCATTGTTCCACGATATTATTGTGACACTGGGTATTTTTGCCATGATGCAATGGCCATTTGACCTGACTGTATTGGCAGCGTTATTGGCAATTATTGGCTTCTCACTTAACGATAACATTGTTGTATCTGACCGTATTCGTGAAAACTTCCGTAAAATCCGTGGTGCAACACCGCTTGAAGTGGTGAACATTGCACTGACAGAAACTTTACGTCGTACCATTCACACCTCTATGACCTTATTATTGGTTGTAGTCGCAATGATGCTCATGGGCGGTGATGGTCTGAAATGGTTCTCGATTGCCATGTTTGTCGGTGTATTTGTCGGAACATATTCATCTATTTACATTGGTACAGCCTTTGCCTTATGGCGCGGTTTGAACCGTCAGGACTTCATTGTTCAAGTTAAACCAGAATTTGAGGGTGAAGAGCAAGAAATTCCTTAATATATTTCTACTGACACCAACAAAAAAAAAAGCCTATCTTTGGATAGGCTTTTTTGTGGCTAGACGTTGCGACATTTGCTCTGATATTGCGATGCTAATGCCGAATAATATCAATCTGTGGAAACTGAAAGCCTGCGCAGGAGGGTGCAGCTCGCCATGCTACAGTCAGCATACAATCTGGTAAACGAAAGTTTTGATAAGCAAAATGTCCAATCTGTGGATGATGACAAAGACCGCCCTGTGCACTGGGATGCATCCGGGTATCTAACTCATTTAGGCTTAAACGAATCCCCAACCCCGATGCTTTCAGCACCGCCTCTTTGGTTGTCCAGACACGAAACCAATAATCGGCGTCATGTTCCAAATCTTGCCAGTATTTGAGTTCGTTGGGATGAAACGCATGTTGCGCCAAGGCATCAAAACGCACCTTACGGTCTAAATCTTCAATGTCTATCCCAACATCTGACAACTCAAAACTGCTTGCCAATGCATAATGTTGGCGGCTATGACTATGGTTAAATTGCAATTGAGGGAATGTCATCAAAAATGGTTTGCCATGCACATTGCGCTGAATATCACTATTTTGAATATTCTGTGCTAAATATTTTGAGAGCAATTGATTCCGATAACGGTAAATCGCCTGCTTTAGCTGCTGAATTTGTTCTGTTCGTGAATCTGTTGCAGCAGGAACAAAAATTTTATGAATACGGCACACATCTATATGAATTTTTTTAGCTGTTTTACCCATCCTGAATATACCTAATCCTTTCGCTTTAACCCACAGCAAATTGAAATTTACACCCCAAGCCATATAGAAAAAAACCAGCTCAATGCTGGTTTTTTTAGAAGTGATTTTGATTAACTCCCCTGCACCAAACGGCGTGCACTGATAATACCAGGTTGCTGCTCCAAACGTGCCAACAGACGAGAAAGTTGCGCCAAGCCTTTGACCTCAATCAACAATTTCATATTGGCAATTCCATCATTTTCAGAAATAGTATTCACCTGACGAATGTTAATTTGATCGGCAAAAATCACTTGAGTTAAGTCTTTGAGCAAACCACGGCGGTCGTAGGCTTCCACCACAATCTGCACGCTTTGACCACGGGTTGGCTGCATTTCCCAGTCAGCTTCGACTGCACGTTCAGGTCCATTGCCAATCATGCGCACATAGTCTGAACACGCTACTTTATGAATACTCACGCCACGATTGAGAGTGATATACCCCGCAATCGCCTCACCATGCACGGGCTGACAGCATTGTGCGATATGCAGTTCAACGTTATCCAAACCATCAATCAAAATACCATGTGCCGATAAGGTATGGCTGGCTCGTGGATTCAAAGTCGGCTTCAACACCAGTTCAGGTTCATCCTGATCTAAGTGCATGTGACGATTGACCTGATTAATTAAAGCATGCAGGCTAATATCACCATTAACCAAACCAATCAGAATATCTTCACCAGTTTTGACATTAAAGTGATTGCAATAATCATTTAGATCAATACTTTTTGGATGAATCGCCAAACGAGAAAGCTCTTTGTTGAGTACTTCACGCCCTACTTCTAGATTTTTACTGCGGTCCTGCTGTCTAAACCAATGACGCAGTTTATCGCGCGCACGTGCCGTTTTAATATATCCTAAAGAGTTTACCAACCAATCACGGTTCGGTTCACGGTCTTTTTTGGTCAAAATCTCGACCTGCTCCCCTGTTTTTAAGCTATAGGTGAGCGGTACATAGCGCTGATTGACCCGCGCAGCATAACATTTGTTACCCACTTCGGTATGCACATGATAGGCAAAGTCCAGCACTGTTGAGCCACGAGGTAATTCTTTAATATCACCATCACGGCTGAATACATAAATTTTTTCAAAATCTTCAAACTCTTGGATTTGTTCAAAGTTTTCAGAATCATCATCTTCTTTATGTGCACTGGCATCGTTACGTTCCTGATAGTGCTCTAAAACAGAACGCAAAGAATGTAAACGATGATTGAACGAGTGGTCTGTGGTTTTAGAACCTTCTTTATAATTGAAGTGCGAACATACCCCCAGCTCGGCTTCTTCGTGCATATCCAAAGTACGAATTTGCACTTCAAGCGACTTGTTTTCTGCAATCACTGCAGTATGCAATGAGCGATAACCATTGGCTTTTGGATTGGTAATGTAATCATCAAACTGGTGCGGAATATGCCGCCACAATTGATGTACGATACCCAACGAGTGATAGCACTCTGGAATGGTTTTCACCAAAACACGTACAGCACGAATGTCATAGAGCTGGTCAAAGCTGAGGCTTTTACTCTTCATTTTTCGATAAATCGAATAAATATGTTTCACCCGTCCACTAATTTCGGCATGAATCCCGTTATTGCCTAGCTCTGTACGCAATTGCTCAATTACGCTTTGAATGTAATTTTCACGTTCTAAACGCTTTTCATTCAGCAATGTTGCAATTTCTTTATAACGGTCTGGTGCCAAATAACGGAATGCTAAATCTTCGAGTTCCCATTTCAGTTGGGCAATCCCTAAACGGTGTGCCAATGGCGAGTAAATGGTTAAAATTTCCCGCGCCACACGCTCCTGACGTTCTTTGGAAGCAGTTGCCAACTCACGTAATGAATAAGTACGTTCTGCCAGTTTAATTAACACCACGCGCACATCTTCTGTCATGGAAATCAGCATTTTATAAATGCCTGTTAAATGTTCACGCTGGTTATTATTAAAGTGGTCTTCTAAACGCTTATTTTTCTCAATCAGTTCAGACAACTTACCCATCGACAAGGTGCCTTTGATCAAGCCGTACACTGCTTCACCAAATTTTTCACGCACATCATCTAACTGTAGGACATTTTCACGCACACTACGATAGAGCACCGCTGCAGACAAAGTATCTTCATCGACATGTAAGTGCGCCAAAATATTCGCCATCTCAATACCTGTATACAAGGTATGCGATGGATGACTAACGTCTGTTTCTAACTCTTTTTTTAGGTTGTAATGGGCAACGCGTTCTAATTGTTCAAGTGCCGCCCCATCGTAAATCCCGCGTACTCGGTCTAGCCATTCTGCTAAATCCTGTCGGGCTTGCTCGGCATGTTCTACAGTCGTTTCCTCAGACAGTTCATTTAAACGCCCAGGAAGTTGTTCACGTACTGTGACCATACCCTTCTCCTACCTCTATGTACTTCATATTATAAATCGTTTATTTGCTTTTCTTTCTGAAACAAGGCAATGGATTCAACGTGACCCGTATGGGTAAACATGTCCATCACACCTGCTTTTTTCAATTGATAGCCCTGCTTGACCAATACACCTGCATCCCTTGCGAGTGTGGCTGGATTACACGACACATAAACGATTCTATCTGCACCAAATTTGGGCACATAATGCATCACCTCCTCTGCACCTGAGCGCGGAGGGTCAATTAATAATGCCTCAAATCCTTGATTTGCCCAAGAATGATGCGAAAAATCTTTTGTTAAATCTTGTGAATAAAACCTAACATGATCTAAATCATTGCGCTGTGCATTTTCTGCACCACGCTGCACCATCTGCTCAGAACCTTCAACTGCAACCACTGATCCTGTCGCACCAACGCAGCGCGCCAGTGGTAAAGAAAAGTTGCCCAATCCACAAAACAGATCAAGCACCCGATCACCTGATTTTAACTCAAGCAAATCGCATGCCAGCTTCACCATCTGTGGGTTAATGGTTGAATTAACCTGAGTAAAGTCTTGCGGATGAAAGCCAAAATCTACATCAAAATCATCTAAACGATAATGCAAACGCATAGGCGCGTATGGATCATCAACCCGATGTAAACTGTCTGGGCCTTCAGGTTGCAAATACAATTGCCAATGTTTCTGTAACGCAAATTGTTGTAATTGGTTGACATCGGCTGCAGATAATTTTTCTGTATGCCGTACCACCAAAGCAATCTCTTGATCTCCCATGGCCAATTCTATATGACCAATATGGGCTTTGCCTGTTAGACTTTGGAGTAGCTGCTTAAGACAAGTCAAAGAACCAAAAGCCTGATCAAGCACCAAGCAACGATCAATGCTGGTCAGTTTGTTGCTGTTGCGCTCACGAAAACCGACCACCAATTTATCTTGATTGGGCAAATAACGCACACCAACACGTGCTTTACGACGATAATCTTCACGTTTTGAACGTAATGGCGCAAGCCACTCTTCAGGCTGCACCTGCGCAAAGTGCTGCAAGTGTGACTGCAACACTTGTTGCTTTAATCGAATCTGCTCATCCACCTGAATATGCTGCATGCTGCAACCACCACATTGTTGATAATGCGGACATGGCGGAGCTACCCGCAAAGCTGACGGCTCACCTAGTACTTCTAAACATTCGGCTTGTTCTAAACGCTTGTTACTTTGAGTAATTTTGGCGCGTACAGTTTCACCGGGCAAAGCTCCTTCAATAAACACCGTTTTACCGTGCTTTTCAGCAGGATGACCCGACTGAGCTGTATAGTGTGCAATCCCTCGCCCTTCATGTGACAACGATTCCACATCAAAGCAATACTCAGCCTGCTGCGTGGTACGGTTTTTACTGCGATGCTTCATATCAGTCTAAATATCGGAAGATGGGGAAGATTGAAAAGGCATCACGGGTTCATTTGAAGACGTGCTGACACTTTTTTCAGGAAAATCTGTACGGGTAAATTCAGTTTGCTGCGAACTGTGCTGCCACACGCTTAAAAAGTCTGCATGCTGCGGCTGGGTATGCAAATAATGAATGGTGTGCTGTACCCATTGAGTATGCTCTTCAAGCAGTAATTGCCCTTTGAGCAGCAGCCAACGCAGGTAAATGAGCCAAGTATTTAAGACATCGCCTTCACAATAACGCGTCAGCCTCGACCATTCACCGCTTTGCATAAATGCAGGAACATGATAGCCCGCATCTACGCGTTTACCTGGAAAACCTAACAAATAGGCAATGTCATCCAACTTTTGAAAATGACGACCATTAAACATGGCCATCACATCCATTAAATCGACATGACGCTGATGGTAACGGTTTTGATAATTGTTATAGCGCTTTTGCTGATCAATCTCACCCTGATCAAATAAACTTGGTGCAGACAGCCCATGATACATGGCACGGAATAAAATCACTGGCAAATCAAACTGCGAACCGTTCCAACTGACCAAAGTTGGATGACGCTTATCAAAAATAGACAAAAACTTTTTCAGCATTGCTGCTTCACTGTCTTGTTCTCGGCTAAATGAAAACAGTTTCATGCCGTGTTCATCAATCCACAAGCCTGAAATGCAGACTATTTCATGCAAAGGCAGACGCTGAAAATCGGTGCCCGCTTCTTGCCGACGCAGTTTCATCAACGCCTGTTCAAGCTCAGCCTCAGGTAAATTCAGCTGATATAAATGCGCGCCTGACTTCAAATCGGTAACGGTTTCAATATCGAAAATCAGCACAGGTAAACGCATACGATTTCACTCAGTCAGCTACAAAGAAATGAATGCTTTTCGGCTATTCAGGGTCTTGAACAGAGAATAACCCTGTCGATAAATAACGGTCACCACGGTCACAAATAATGCACACGATGACTGCATCTGGATTTTCTTCAGCAATTTTTAATGCCGCCCAAACCGCACCACCTGAAGATGTTCCCGCACTGATGCCTTCTTTTTGTGCCAGTCTGCGCATGGTTTTTTCAGCTTCAATTTGCGGAATATCAATAATACGATCAACACGGCTACGGTCAAAAATAGTCGGTAAATAGGCTTCAGGCCAGCGACGGATACCTGCAATGCTTGAACCGTCAGAAGGCTGTAAACCAATAATTTGAATATCTGGATTTTGTTCTTTTAAATATTTAGACACGCCCATAATAGTGCCTGTGGTACCCATAGAGCTGACAAAGTGAGTGATTTTTCCACCCGTTTGCTGCCAAATTTCAGGGCCTGTAGTCAGATAGTGTGCCTGCACATTGTCAGGATTACCAAATTGATTCAGCACCAAGCCTTTGCCTTCACGTTGCATTTGCAAAGCCAAATCACGTGCACCTTCCATGCCTTGGGCTTTGGTCACTTCAATCAGTTCTGCCCCATAAGCCCGCATAGCATCTTTACGCTCCTGACTCATATTATCAGGCATGATCAGCTGCATTTTATAACCACGCATGGCTGCTACCATTGCCAAAGCAATGCCTGTGTTACCACTGGTTGCTTCAATTAAAGTATCGCCAGGTCGAATTTCACCGCGTTTTTCTGCCTGCATAATCATGTTATAGGCAGGACGGTCTTTGACCGAACCCGCAGGGTTATTTCCTTCCAGTTTTGCCAAAACCGTTGCCTGCGTATGCTGAGCCAAACGCTGCAAACGCACCAATGGGGTTTTGCCCACATAATGGTCTAATAAAAACTCATCACTTTGGAAATCTGGTTGGGTATCACGCATGCTCTGTACCAATATTAAGGTGGGCTTATTGTATGAAAAAATGCACCTTCCTGCACGTTTTTCACTGGCTTTTTCTCAAATCGACAAGAGTCTGCCGAGAATTTATGCATTCCTTTACATCGTTGCGGCCCCTCATTGCTTTGACTTATTTTTTATTGCTTCATCCACATCAAATAGCGTTTAAATCCACACGACTTAACTTCTATAATTGGCCTACGCATCCATGAAAATTGGCATCACTAGCACAGAAGCAGATGAAAACACAGTCAGCAGAAATAAAGCATGCTAAACTGCCAAACATAGGGATTGAACTGCGTCAACCATGTCAAATATCAATAAAAAGTTATTTAAGCGCTTACATTTAAATCATGCTTATGGACAGCTGATTGCACTTATTTTTGTGCCAATTATGATTTTGGCATGCGTCGGTACAATGCTGGTTTTATCCGAAACCTCGAATGCCGCAAAAGCACAGCAGCGACAAATGGCAATTGCGATTTTGACCCGTTTTGAGTTGCCATCTGAAGCAGCTTTGCATCAACTGGCTAGCTTTCCGTGGAAGTACGAAGAAGCTCGTTCTTATATGCAAAATATGATGAACGAAAAGCATTTGGTTCGTACTGCACTGATTGATGCTTCGGGTACACGGCGTTTAAGCATGGGCTTTCAAGATCAAGACGAATGGCCCAAATTTCCTAAAAATGCCGATTTTTTTGGCCCAATTCAATATAAAAACAATCATGTGTATGGCATGCAAATTCAGCAAGACATCAACCGACCTGCATGGTTGCTGATTGAACTAGACAATCAACCGCTACAAATAGCCCGTTATCGGGTCATGATTGTATTAATTGCCACAGGCTTACTGACTTTATTGCTGTTATTGCTGTGTCTGAACTTCTATTCACGTCGCTGGATTGCACCCATGTATGAAATTCGCATGCAACTACAACGACTAAATGCCGATACACTCGATCAACACATGGTCATTAACAGCACTGGCGAATTACGCTTATTGCAGCGGGATATTGCCAATGTGGTAAAACGCCTGCATTTCAGCTTTTTAGAACTCAAAGAACATACCGAACAAACCGAAGATGACTTGCGTCGCACCCTCGATACTTTGGAAGTACAGAACATCACTTATCGTCAGGCACGTGACCAAGCGATTTCTGCCAACCAATCCAAATCGGTATTTTTGGCCAATATCAGTCACGAACTCAGAACCCCGCTGAACAGTATAGATGGTTTTATTCACCTGTTATTGCGTCAGGAAAACCTGAGTAATGAGCAAAATTTGTATTTACAAACCATTCGTAAGTCGTCTGCACACCTTTTGGCTTTAATTAATGATGTCTTGGATTTTTCCAAAATTGATGCCGGTAAACTGGAACTGGATACTGCGCCTTTTGATTTAGAAGAAGCCATTTTTGATGTGATGGATATGCTCTCGCCGTTGGCCGCGCAAAAGCACATCAACATGGCTTTTTACTTTGCCGACAACGTACCACAGCATGTGTTGGGTGATGCTTTACGCTTTAAACAAATTTTAACCAACCTGATTTCCAATGCGATTAAATTCACACCCGATGGTGAAATTATTGTACGTGCGCGCGTGGAACATGACGATATTGGACAATGCCTGATTCACTTTAGCGTACAGGATAGCGGCATTGGTTTAAGCGGCACAGACCGTAAAAAACTGTTTGAGTCGTTCTCTCAGGGTGATACTTCGGTTACGCGTCAATTTGGTGGTACAGGGTTAGGTTTGGCCATTTCCAAACAGTTGGTTCATTTAATGCAAGGTCAAATTGGCTTTGAAGACAATCAGGAACGTGCCCCAACCGAAAAAGGCTCGACCTTCTGGTTTACTGCCTTGTTTACGGTAGATGAAGCGCATGCTCAGCAGCATCCAACTTTTAAAGAAATTCAGGTAGTGTCCTATTTGGCGCACCCTGCCACAGCCAATATCTTGCGTCATTATCTTGAAAATTATGCGGTGCGACATATTGAAGCCGCTTCAATTCTAGATTTATTTAGCCGCTTAAAAGATGTATCCGACCTGCAAGACAACACTTGGTTGATTGTTGACCATAGCGGCGACACCGAAGCCTTGTTAAAAGAAATTCGTACCCGTTATCAAGGCAACTTGGCGGTATATGGCTATCAAATGGCGCTAGACCCAAGCCTATTAAATGAATATCGTGCACGGGCTTTGTATCAACCGCTCAGTCGTTCAGCATTAATTGACTTACTTAACAATGAAAACAGTTTTGATGAACAAGATTCTGCATCATTTGATGGTAAAGGCCTGCACGTTTTAGCGGTGGATGACCATCTACCCAACCTGATTGTACTTGAAGCCTTGTTGGGCGAACTGAATGTGACCACTACCAAAGCGCAAAGTGGTCAGGAAGCGTTGGGGATTTTGCAGCAGCGTATTGAACAGGAGCAGCAACCCTTTGACCTGATCTTTATGGATATTCAAATGCCTGTGATGTCAGGGATAGATACCACTCGCGCAATTCGTTCATTAGAGTCGACTTTAGAAAACCACAAACGCTTGCCTATTATTGCCCTCACCGCACATGCACTTGCCGATGAAAAGCAAAAATTACTCAAAGTTGGTATGGATGACTATGTCACCAAACCGATTCAGATTGAACAGATCATCCAGATTTTAACCCATTGGACGACGCAAAGTTTTAATAAACCACCTGCAATCGATAAAGCCATTGTGATTGAAGCGCTAGACCCACAGGTGTTGAATTGGCAACAAAGCCTAATGTTGGCAGCCAACAAAGAAGACCTTGCAGTGGATTTGCTGAAAATGTTGGTAGATAGCTTTGCCACAGAATTGCATGAAATTGAACAGCTGATTGAACTCGAAGATTTCCCGCAACTCGAGCATGTGTTGCATCGTCTGTATGGTGCAACCCGTTATGTTGGCACGCCAAACCTGCAAGAAGTAACAGGTTCATTTGAACAGTTTGTTTCGACATTGCGTAAAGAACGCCGTAAAGCCGATGATCTGTTTGTGCAGGAAGTACTCAATCGTTATCAGGAGTTAAAAGCATGTATCCAACAGGTGGAACATGCAGCAGAACATATTTTTGCTCAACATACAGCAACGAGTTCATAGTGGTTGACATCCTCCCCGACCTAAAGGACGGAGATTCCTACTGCTAGACGCTCATGTCCGAGCGCAAGAATATTCAGTGCGGAATTTACATCCCGATCATGGAGCGTACCGCACTCCACACACTGCCATTCTCTTATTCCAAGTCCTGCTCTACCTTTCGGACTACTGGAGCGTGAGCCACAGCACGAACAAATTTGGGTGGTATAGGCTTCATTGACTTCTTCATAACATACCCCTGCGTTCTCGCATTTATACTTGAGCATGGTTCTTAGTGTTGTCCAACTGGCATCTAACACAGACTTGGCTAGTTTGGTCTGCGCTAATGCTTTGGCATTCACATTGCCAACGAAGATGGCTGCATGTTCATTCACCAGTTTTCGGCTGAATTGATGCAGCATGTTTTGTCGTACATTTTTAATCTTGGCATGGATGGCTTTGACACGTTTCTTATTTTTTGCACGTTGAGCAATACCAAGTTTTTGTTCATATTGCCGATAGATTTGAGGGGCTTTAAGTTTTACGCCATCTGAACAAGTCGCTAAATCTTTTAAACCTAAATCTATGCCGATTGAAGTTTTAGCGTTGTTTTTTTCTATTTTGACTGCATCAACTACAAGACATACATACCAACGTCCACGACTATCTTCTACGAATGAGCCTGTTTTGA
This sequence comes from Acinetobacter sp. KAM396, assembly GCF_021602765.1. Lineage (NCBI taxonomy): Bacteria > Pseudomonadati > Pseudomonadota > Gammaproteobacteria > Moraxellales > Moraxellaceae > Acinetobacter > Acinetobacter sp. KAM396. The sequence goes on along the minus strand of NZ_BPPH01000002.1, from coordinate 161,562 downwards.
TATTGTATTTACTTAATCTGTAACTATCCCATAGTTTAAATTGATGCTTGCCATATTGAACATAGCCATCAGCATATTTGATTGCAATCTTTTTAAACGGTATCCAACCCAATGAACGTCTAGCTGATTTTTTATTACTGACACGCCATTTTAGTTTTGCTTTTTTGAACTGCTTGCGTCTTGTGACCAATTCTTCTGTCACTGCCTGAATAGTTTGACTGTGCAAGTTGCATTCTTTCGATGTGCCTTTCGTGTATTTTGCAATGTCGTATGCTGAAAAGAATTGTTGTTTTCTTTGAAGATGTTTAAAACACAAATCATTGACATAATTCCAGACAAAATTTACTTCGGATGCTAACTGATTTAGCACCTTGCAATGTTTGTCTTTTATGCGTAATTTGAGTGTCTTCATCTAATTATTTTAACAGTATTTTTCTTAATAGTGACTATAGTACAAGTATTTAAAACGACATTTCGTGTCGTTCATATGATTTACTCTAGTCGCTTATATTCTCGTGCTGAACCACGAGGTTTTACGCTCCAGTGGATAAAGTAGGATGAATGTCATTTCGTCCAAATAAAAATGGTATTTTAAAATATAAGTTTCACGAAGCACATCACATAATTTTATCAATTCTTTCAGGCTGAGCCCACGGTTTTGGCCGTGACTCTGCTGTCATTTATCTTGGGTCTGTGCATGCTATGCTTTGCTCAGTAAAAATAAGAGCTCACATCATGACTTTACTTCGAATCGAAAAAAATAATGGCATCGCCACAGTTTCCCTGAACCGCCCAGACAAACGCAATGCCATGAGTTTTGCCCTACTCAAAGAATTGGTGCGCACTGCAGAAAAGCTTAAAAAAGACCGCAGCTTACGTTGTGTGATTTTAACAGGGGAAGCAAACGTATTTAGTGCAGGCATTGATTTGGCCGACCTCAATAACCCACAAAACCGTGCATTTGCAGCTTGGGAGTTAATTAAGCCTGGGCAAAGCCTGTTTCAAAAAGCATTTCTCGTTTGGCAACAATTGCCTGTACCTGTAATTGCTGCAATTGAAGGTTATTGTTTTGGCGCAGGAATGCAATTGGCTTTAGCTGCAGATATTCGTATCGCTCATCCTGACACGCAAATGTCGATTATGGAAAGCCGCTGGGGCTTAGTGCCTGATATGGGGCTGAGCCGCTCTTTAAAAGGTTTAATTGGCCTAGATCTTGCCAAAGAGCTGACCTTAACTGCACGTATTTTTGATGCCAACTATGCCAAAGAAATTGGCTTGGTCACGCATTTAAATGCAACACCTTTGCAAAAGGCACAAACTCTTGCCGAAGAAATTGCACAGCGCTCCCCAGATGCACTGGCTGCAGCCAAACAAGTGCTGGATGCCATGGAACATTCTCCCAATAAATCTTTACGTTTAGAAAAAATTTGGCAATTAAAATTATTGCTAGGTAAAAATAGCCAACTGGCACGTAAAAAGGACAAGAATCCTGAAGTGACCTTTGCACCGCGTCAGTTTTAATGCAGTTCAGACACAACAGACTTTGACCAAAGGCTAAATTGACATTTCAAGCCAGACTTGTACTGTAGGCAAAAATGGAGAATCAGCGCTATGCATTTTGATCGTGACACAAAAATCGCTTTTTTAGGTATGGGACTTATGGGGACACGCATGGCAACCCGCTTAGTTCAGGCAGGTTTTGAGGTCGCAGTTTGGAATCGTAGCCCTGCGGCTTGCGAACCCGTGCTCAGCTTAGGGGCGAAATCACTACAATTGAGCGAGATTGGACAATATCCAGTGATCTTGAGTTGCCTTGCCGATGATCATGCTGTCCAAGCCGTTTTTGATCAGATTGAGCCATTTTTGACTGCTCAACAAGTCATAGTCGATTTTTCCAGTTTGTCTGTAGATCAAACCCAAAAGCTAGCGCAGCAAGCCAGCCTCAAACAGGTCACATGGATTGACTCACCTGTTTCGGGAGGCACTGCGGGAGCCGAACAAGGCAGTTTGGTGATTTTTGCAGGGGGGGATGCAAACACCATCGAAAAATTAAGCCCGATTTATCATGTGCTGTCACAACGTGTGACTCGTATGGGCGAAACAGGCACAGGTCAAGCTACTAAAATCTGTAACCAACTGATTGTTGCTGCCAACAGTACCCTAATTGCCGAAGCCGTTGCTTTAGCTGGACAGGCAGGCGTAGACACCCGTTTACTTGCACCTGCTTTGGCAGGTGGTTTTGCCGACTCGAAACCGTTTCAGATTTTAACGCCACGCATGGCAACCCACAGTTTTGAGCCTGTGCAATGGAAAGTCCAAACCCTATCTAAAGATTTAAACAATGCCTTACAACTGGCAGCGCAATTTCAGCTACAGATTCCTGTGGCAGAAAAAGCCCTTTCGCAACTGCAAGCTCATCAAGCCAAGGGTTTTGCAGAAGCAGATTTAGCCACCATTATCCATCAGGTCGAAGCTTAATCGGCTTGATTCCTGATCCAATCTTTGCCTGCAAGGAGCATCTGCATGTCTAAACTGGCGGTTAATCTGTCGATGATTTTTACCGAAGTGCCGTTAATTGAACGCTTTGCCCTTGCACGGGAACATGATTTTCAGCATGTTGAAATTCAATTTCCCTATGAGCTAAGTATTGAGCAAATTCAAACCCAACTCACACTCCACCAGCTTAACCTGTGCTTAATTAATGTCCCTGCAGGTGACCTCATGCAAGGTGGCAATGGTTTGGCGGGCGTACCTGGACAAGAGATTGAATTTCATCATGCCCTAGAGTTGGCTATCCGCTATGCCACAGCGTTAAATGTCCCCCGCGTTAATATTTTGGCAGGCAAACAACCTGTCGATGCCGATTTACTACCGTGCTTAAACACACTGGCTGAAAATCTAAAACTGGCCTGCTCGATGCTCACTCAACATCATATTCAGCCTGTATTTGAAATGATTAATGGCACCGACATGCCTCGTTTTTTAGTACAAAATATTGCGCAAGCTCAAGAGATACTAGAAGCGGTCAAACATCCTGCTCTTAAAATGCAATACGACTGTTATCATATGGCGATGATGGGCGAAGATGTGCTGAGCGCATTGCAAGAAAACATACAGGATATTGGTCATATCCAGTTTGCTGACAATCCAGGACGCCATGAACCTGGCTCGGGCGAGATAGACTATGCTGCTATTTTTGAATGGTTACAGCTCAGTGCTTATTCAGGTTATGTCGCTGCAGAATACCGCCCAAGTCTTACGTCAAATCAATCATTTGCATGGAAAGACAAATATTTTGCCTCGCCTTAAAATGCTTGAAATTAAACCAATTTGAAATTTCAGGCTAAAACAGCTATATTAGATGATGAATAATTTTAGGAAATTATACACTCCATGAATTTAGAACCATCGCCCGGCGCTTCTAATTCTCACGATCTTGCAATGAATACCCAAAAGCATGACGTACAAACCTGTCTTAAAGTTGTACATGAAGCTCTCCTTGATGTAAAAGCCAAAGAAATTGTTGAACTTGATGTCAGCAGCATTAGTAATGTTTCAGATGCCATTGTAATTGCTAGCGGCACTTCAACTCGCCACGTAAAATCTATTGCCGATAATGTTGCTGAAGAAGCGCGCAAAGCAGGCTTTCGCCCAATCGGTATTGAAGGTGAACGTGATGCAGAATGGATTTTGGTCGATCTTGGTATGGTAGTTGTTCACATCATGCTCCCAACAGCACGTAAATTTTACGACCTAGAAAGCTTATGGCGCAATCCTACAGATACTGACTCTGTAGCGTAAAACCCAAGATTCAAAAAAGCGACCCTCACGGTCGCTTTTTTATTGCCTGCATACGACTAGAGCAATTGATGCAAATCGGCCTCCGGATATTTCGCTTTAATCATTAGCCGAGCTTGCGCAAATACTTGATCTGAACGTTGTGGTCCATAAAACTCACACAGCACCTGATATAAACTGGTAATGGCCTTGGCATGATCTTTGGCTTGTGCACGATCCATCATCGCAAGTGTCGTGTTGTACATCGCACTGGAGTCATTCAGCAAAATACGATCTCTCAATAATTGCATTTTCAACGTATCAAAAAAGTCATCTGTATCTTGCTCAAGCACAGCATGCAGCACCTCAGCAACAAAATCGATATAGGCATGATATTGCGCTGAAACGTTGACGGTTTGTGCCTTCGTATTGGTCTGCAATAACTCATCTTTTTCAATGATGGTCAGCTCATATAATACTTGCTTGAGCATTTCTTTACGGTTTTGCTTAAGCTCTTCTGTGGTGCAAATTTCACTTAAAAATCGATTGAGCACAAAGGCTGGTTTTGCACTGTATTCCTGCTCCCAATAGCCTACCACCTGATCTAAACGTGCCCCATGAAAATAGTGTTGGAGTGCACGTTGAATGGCTAAACGACGTTGTCCAACATTCAGGACTTCTGCATTCATCTTGAATTCCCTCCTCATTTAATGGCGTTTGGTGATGTCATCAGTTTCACAGGTAATATCACGCTGAAATTCTGGATAAGACAGTTCCGCATGCTCGGTATAATCTAAACCACGCTGCTCATGCTGCGCACTGACACGTAAGCCGCCCAAGACGACATGCAAGGTTTTAAATACAATAAATGCCACTCCAAACCCCCATGCAAAGGCCGCAAACACCCCCATGGCTTGTACAAGAATAATCTCGGTATTAAACATATTGCTTTCAAAGAAGAGCCCTGCAGCGAGTGTGCCCCATGCCCCGCAAAAGCCATGCACGGTGACTGCATCGACTACATCATCCACTCGGAGTTTTTCAAGCAGTGCAGGCAAAATGCTGACCATTAACCCTGCGACCAAACCGGTCAGTACAGCGAACATCGGACTCATAGTCGCACAACCCGCAGTAATGCCGACTAAGCCCCCAAGCGATGCATTAATCGTGGTTTTGATGAGAATCGCTTTACGCATCAGGAGTGCAAATAACATATAAGCCACTGCAGCGGAACATGCTGCTAAGTGAGTATTTAAGGCAATACGCCCGATGCTGACATTGGCATTGACCGTGGAGGCAGCATTAAAGCCAAACCACGCAAGCCATAAGATAAAACCACCCAAGGCAATTAAGGGCAAGTTATGCCCAGGCAAATGATGCACTTGACCATGACGCCCAAAACGTCCAATTCGTGGGCCGAGCACGATAATGCCTGCAAGCGCGACCCATCCTCCAATCGAATGCACCACCGTAGAGCCGGCAAAATCAATAAAGCCCATGGCTTTGAGCCAACCCTCTCCTGCAAATAAGCTCCCCCACGCCCAACTGCCAAAGACCGGATAGATCAAACCATTGACCACCGCCGCACTCACCACATAGGCAACAAAGCGAATCCGTTCAGCCATTGCCCCACTGGCAATGGTGGTCGCAGTAGCAGCGAACATCATTTGAAAGAACAAAAGATTCCAATGCCAATCATCAAGCTGATTCGGTAAAAAATGCGATGTCCCTAACCAACCACTTTGGTTGACCCCAAACATCAAACCAAAACCCACAATCCAAAAGACCAGCCCACCCAAGCAGGCGTCCATATAATTTTTCATTAATACATTGACGGTGTTTTTACTACGTACCGAACCACTTTCAATCATGGCAAATCCGGCTTGCATAAAGAACACCAAAATTCCGCCCATAATCACCCACACACTATCGAGTGAAATACGAATCTCTTGAATATTTTGAATCATTTCAACTTGCTCTGCTGCATAAGCAGGTAGAGCCAATACCCCAATGAACAACGCAATATAATGATTTATTTTCATGCAACACCCCTACCTTTTAAACAGAGAAATGCAAGAACAGTGCCATTTATTACGGATTCTTCTGAGCATTTAAAAAATATATTTTTATTATTTTTCAAAAATTTAAATCACAAAAATAAAATCCGAACCTGTTTAATAGTTATTTATTTGCACGAATTCCGGCTCTCATCAAACATACCCAAAAGATGAGCTACATAAGTGAAAATATTTCAGGCATAAAAAAATCCCCCTTTGAATAAAGAGGGATTTTTTTAGAATCGAATGATTGAGAGAATTAGTGACCTGTACCATTAATCGCTTTAGTCATATCTTCCACCACTTTCTTGGCATCACCAAAGATCATCATGGTCTTGTCGTTATAGAACAAGTCGTTGTCTAGACCAGCATAACCTGTTGCCATAGAGCGCTTGATGACCATAATGGTACGTGCTTTATGCGCTTCAAGAATTGGCATACCGTAAATTGGCGAGTTTGGATCATCTTTTGCCGCAGGGTTAACTACGTCATTCGCACCAATGACCAACACCACATCTGTAGCAGGGAAATCTGAGTTGATTTCGTCCATTTCCAAGATATCTTCATACGGTACATCAGCTTCTGCAAGCAATACGTTCATGTGACCTGGCATACGACCTGCCACTGGGTGAATCGCAAAGCGAACTGTTACACCTTGCTCTTTCAACAAGTTTGCCAATTCTTTTACCGCATTCTGGGCACGACCTTGTGCCATACCATAACCAGGTACAATCACCACGCTGTCTGCATTTGACATCAAGAAGCCAGCATCATCAGCAGAACCAGAACGGTAGTTACGTTGCACTTGCGCACCCGCTGCCGCTGTTGGTGCAGCTGCACCGCCCATCGCACCACCAAACAATACGTTGATGATTGAACGGTTCATGGCTTTACACATAATGTAAGACAGAATCGCACCTGAAGAACCGACCAATGAGCCTGCAACAATCAGCATGTTATTTTCAAGCGTGAAACCAATACCTGCTGCTGCCCAACCTGAGAATGAGTTCAACAATGACACCACAACTGGCATGTCACCGCCACCCACTGGTGCAATCCATACCCAACCGAATGCCAATGCCAGACCTGTCATTGCCCAGAATGAAGTCATGTTACCGCTCAGGAAGAAGTGAATCCCGAAACCTAACATAGCAAGGAAAATTAACGCTTGAACAGGTTTTACCCATGCACCCGAAATGGTTTTTGCCCATTTCTTTGCCGCCAATTTACCGTATGCAAAAACAGATGCGGTAAAGGTAATCGCACCCACGAAACAGCCTACAAACAGTTCAAATAAATGAACCTTGCTCATTTCATGGAAAGTAATGCCATTTGCAGTCAACAAGTCTGGACCCAGTTCGATCAACTTGTTGTTATGAATAATCGCAGCAATCGCAATTAAAACCGCAGCCAAACCAACTAAAGAGTGCATTAAGGCTACAGTTTCAGGCATTTGAGTCATTGGCACCGTACGTGCGCGGGCAATACCCACCACTGCACCTGCTGCCATGGCTGCCAGGATCATCCACACAACAGGATTGTCTGCCACGAAGAATGTGGTCAAGACTGCAATCGCCATTGCGATCATGCCATAACGGTTGCCCGCAATCGCAGTTTTAGGGCCAGACAAACCACGTAAAGTTAAGATAAAGAGCACAGCCCCGATTAAATAGAACCAGTCTGCATATTCACGAATAAATTCCATGCATTAGCCCTCTTTTTTCTTTGCTTTTGGTTTGAACATTTCCAGCATACGCGCAGTCACTGCAAAACCACCGAAAATATTGATGCTTGCCAAGAACACAGCAATCGCACCAAGTACACTCACCACATTAATGGTTTGGAAGTCGACACTGCCTTCTACACCCATAATTGGTAGACCGACAGTTTGAATCATCGCACCTACAATAATAATTGAAGAAAGTGCATTGGTTACTGCCATTAATGGCGTATGTAACGCAGGTGTTACCCCCCACACCACGTAGTAACCTACGAAGATGGCAAGGACAAAAATCGTAATTGTTTCAACCATGAGAGTTCTCCTTAACCACGCTTTAACAGCACTTGACCGTTATGAGTGACCAGCAATGCTTTCTGAATTTCTTCTTCTGGATTCAATGCGAAGTTCTTGTCGTTATCAAATAATGTTTCAACAAAATTGAACACATTACGCGCGTATAGTGCAGATGCCTCTGTCGATACAGTCGATGGAATATTTGGAATACCCAAAATTTTTACACCATTAGCAGTCACTACAGTTTCACCGCATTGTGAACCTTCGACGTTACCACCCGTTTCAACCGCCATATCTAAAATCACAGAACCTGGCTTCATTTTTGCCACAGTTTCCGCTTTGATTAAGCGCGGTGCATCACGACCTGGCAATAACGCAGTGGTGATCACGATATCCGCATTAGAAACCGCTTTATCGACAATCACCGCTTGGTCTTTAATGTATTGTTCACCAGGCATCCAGCCGTAACCATTTTTGGCAGCATCGGCAGCTTTTTGTTGTTCTTCCTCAGACATTGGTACGTCTAACCACTTACCACCCAAAGATTCCACCTGATCTTTTGCCGTTGGACGCAAGTCAGTTGCTTCTACTACAGCACCTAAACGCTTCGCCGTTGCAATCGCTTGCAAGCCCGCAACACCTACACCCATGATCACAACACGCGCAGGTTTTACAGTACCCGCTGCCGTCATTAACATTGGGAACATACGTTGATATTCTGCGGCAGCCAACAATACAGATTTATAACCTGCCAAGTTGGCTTGTGATGACAACACGTCCATATTTTGCGCACGCGACAAGGTACGTGGCAAAAGCTCTAAAGCAAATGCAGACACCTGAGCCGCAGCAAATTGGTCTAATTCAGTATTACGGTAAGGATCAAACATCGCCACCACAGTGCTGTTCGGTGCAAGTTTTTGAATTTCCTCACCCTTTGGGGCACGAACTTTCAAAATCATTTGGCTACCGCGATAAGCATCATCTGTCATGGTCGCGCCTACTTGTTCATAAGCGCTGTCGATATAAGCGGCTTTGATGCCTGCACCACGTTCAATGACTACGCTATGACCCGCGCTAATCAACTTCTTTACTGTTTCTGGCGTCGCAGCGACACGATTTTCACCGACAACAGTTTCGGTTGGAATTCCGATCTGCATGAGCGTTCCTCAAGCTGGTTTTTCTTAAGTCAACATCGTCGATAACGATGCTTTCCCCTCAGGATAAGTTTTGTTGAATTTTTGGATTCTAATGCAACATTTTTAAATTACCACCCAATATTTATTTAATAAATACCTATATTTTGAACTGATGATTCATGAAAATATTGTTGCGAGATATAATTGATAAGTTTTGCTTCTTGAATATAAGTCTAATTATTCAGCGAAACTTCGATTTGGCGTGTCTAAAAGAAAAAAAGCGATGCTTTGAGCTTGCAGTTGACCACATTTAAATGAATTAAGCATTGATCATTCTGACACGCATTTCACTTAATTCGGAAAATCCGACTTAGCGCTAAAAGATTGCATATCTATACATTTAAGCGCTAAAAGCAAAACTTAAACACCAAATTGACTTTTTTGACAATTTTTACACTGCACAACAAGGTTCAATTTAGAAGTGTTTTGCGCAACTGAAAACCTTAGAAAAACCTACCTTTGCCTTATGAGTAAAACCGAATATTTCAAACAGTAAAACTTTTAAAAGAAGTTTAAATTTATTCAACTCAGGTCTAAGTTAGCGTTGCTATTTTTTTCATTTTTTTTGTGCGTCATTTAGTCTGATGATGGATTTTCTCTGTTTTGTAATATTTTCAGCTAATTTGCACCATTATCGTGCAAAGCCCATTTGCTCTACTTTTACAAAATTTATGCCATCTCAATCAGACCATCTGCATAAGATCGGCTATGCTTGCTCAAATACAGCACACAGCTTTATCCATGCAGTCGCATCTGTGTTTATCTATCATGCAACTTGCATTTTTGTGCGCAGCAAGTGTCACTTTTCTTACATCCGCCTTGCTCGACAGCATTTTTAGGTGAACATCTAAATGGCATACAATGGTTCGGCTGCATGCTCAATATTGTAGGCGTGATGATGATCACCTTGTCCAAAAACAAGTTCTCTCATTAAGTTAAAGGCGACATCCTGCCACTAATGAAGTTGAATATTGGATTCAATCTTTGAGCTACTGCAACCCCGTTTTACCATAAATCTCAGGATAACTATGAACACTGCACCCGACATCAGCCAAGATAAAACCCTGCTCTGGTTGATGGCGATTGCCTGTGGCCTATGCGCGGGGGCCAATTATTATTGCCAACCGCTGATTTACTCGATTCATCAATCTTTCCAGATTCCGCAATCCCAAGTGGCATTGACGGTGACTTTTGCACAAGTATCTTATGCACTGGGTTTATTGTTTATTGTGCCTATGGGCGATATTGTCAATAAAACCAAATTCATTCCCCTATTGATGTTTTTGGCCTCGATTGGCTTATTTTTATGTGCCTTTTCCAGCAATTTAAGCATGCTATGGATTGGCACGATTATCACAGGGCTGTTTTCTGTGGCGGCACAAGTCTTAATTCCCTTTGCCACCATGACCGTAAAACCTGAAAAAATGGGTGAAGTGGTTGGTTTATTGATGAGTGGCTTACTGGTCGGTATTTTACTTTCGACCAGTTTGGCAGGTTTACTGTCCAATTTATTCCATTGGAAAGTGATTTATCTAATTAGTGGAATACTGATGCTGTGCATTGCCGCAGTCCTTAAAGCGCGCTTACCCTTTATCTCAACAAGCAAACTCAGCTATTTGGCCGTGTTTCAGTCTATGGGCAAACTCATTTTAGAAGAACGTCGTTTGGTCTATCGCGCCTTCATCGGTGCGTTTGTTTTTGCTGCAATGAGCGTATTGTTTTCTACCATCGCAGTATTACTCAAATCCAGTTTTGGCTTAGCCGACTTTATGGTGGGCATTGTGGCAATGGTGGGAGTATTCGGTGCGCTTTCGACCAAACACGTAGGAAAAATTGCAGATCGTGGCTATGTTATAGCGCTGACGTGGGGGGGGTTGGCGTTATTGGCAATCAGTTGGGTCTTTCTATACAACGGACAATTTAGCTTATGGAGTTATATTCTTGGTTTTGGCTTAATTAATCTTGGGCTTGCCACCGTACACAGCAGCAACCAAAACGTAATTTTTCACTTACGCCCCGATGCCAAATCGCGGATTAACTCAATTTATATGACCAGTTATTTTACTGGCGGTGCTTGTGGTTCTGCCTTGGGAATCTATGCGTGGCAACACGGTGGATGGTTGTGGAGTTGCCTAGTTGGTTTATGTTTTGTTGCAGCCGCAATGAGCTTTGCCCTGCTCGACTGGCAACATCAACGTCAACACGCCATGTCTTAAACGCTGCGATTACAATCAAGCAAGTCGCTTAAGACATTTGCATCACAGGATAAAATGGCTGACTCCACTCCACATTTTCTAAATTTTCCAATAAAATTTGGATAAAACACGGCATCAACGCACACAATAAAGTATTGGCATGGCTGAGTTGTTTGCGGTTGATTGCGCTGTTATAGGTTGTACCACCTTGTAAAAGTTGCTGCTGTAAAGTCAGTAAGCGATTAAATAAACACGCCAAAATTGTGGCTGAATCATGGATGTGCAATGCCTGCATAATCTGCTGTTTTTCTACTTCATAATCTGCACGCCATTCGGCTTCAGTCATTTTTTGATTACGCCAATCCCAAAAACTTTGATACAAATAAGGATTGGTCAGCAACACCTCTAAACTTTGTGGATATTTGTCCCAAATGATTTTCGCCATGCGCTGATCGACATCTTTTTGATACATGCGCTGCACAAATTGCTGCAAGGTCTGTTGTTGTGTATGCTCTGCTGTCTGACTTTGCGCATACAAGGCACTCAAGGCTACCCATGCTGTCATAAATTGCATATCAATATCATCATGAAAATCAATGGCTTTTTTCCACCAACTTAAACTGCGCTGCATGCGTAAATTAAATGCCGTTGAAAATTCATTTTTCTTAGTTCGATAAATTTCTTCTAACACCAACATTTTATTCTCTCTCTTATGCTGCGTTATCGTTATCTTTTCAACATACTAAAAAACGGCTACGCATACAAATACTGAGCAGTTCCGCTTTAGCATCTACGGTTGCGCTGCTGTGTTTCATAGCGAACAAAGCAAAGTTGATGCCAATGGATGTGGGTTGTGGACACTGTCGATTTTCACTTAAACCCCGTATAATGCGCGGTCTTGTGCTTTTATTTTTCAATTCAGGTGGGTTATGACACGTGCCATCCAAACTTTACAACCTCGCATTTCGGTTGCCCCGATGATGGATTGGACTACCCGTGATTACCGTTTTTTTGCACGTTTATTTAACCCCAATATCATTCTGTATACCGAAATGGTGACCACAGGCGCGATTTTATTTGGTGATGCTAAGCGTCATTTAGATTACAGTAAGGAAGAACATCCTATTGTCTTGCAGCTTGGTGGTTCAAATCCAAAAGACCTTGCGACCTGCAGCAAAATGGCACAAGACTGGGGTTATGATGAAATCAACTTGAACGTTGGCTGCCCAAGTGATCGAGTACAAAACAATAAAATTGGCGCGTGTTTAATGGCAGAGCCAGACTTGGTGGCAGAATGTATTGCCGCCATGCGTCAAGCTGTTGATATTCCTGTAACCGTAAAACATCGAATCGGGATTGACGACATGCACTCTTATGCAGAGATGCTCCATTTTGTGGATACCGTGGCTCAAACAGGTTGCAACAACTTTATCGTGCATGCCCGAATTGCCTTATTACAAGGTTTATCACCTAAAGAAAACCGTGAAGTACCACCGCTGCGTTATGAAGATGTGTATCGTCTAAAACAAGACCGCCCTGAATTGTTAATTGAAATTAATGGTGGAATTAAAACGTTTGCCGAAACCCAACAACACCTCAAGCATGTCGATGGGGTAATGATTGGTCGCGAAGCCTATCACAACCCTTATTTACTGGCAGAGCTTGGACAATTATGGGGATTAGAATTGCCTGATCGTTTTGAAATTATGCAGCGCATGTTGCCGTATATTGAACAACGTCTACAACAAGGTGCACCACTTTCTGTCATCACCCGCCATATTTTAGGTTTATTCCAAAACCTGCCTGGGGCACGTAAATGGCGTCAAGCACTAAGTGGCGGCAATGCCAAAACATTTGCCGATGTAGAGCAAGCACTGGTGAATATTCAAGCAGCAATGCAACGTACAGAAGACTATTTAAAAGAGCAGCAGCTACAACGACCTAATGAGTAAACTCATTGGAGATAAGAAAAATCAAAGAGAATTTTTCTAAGCCATGCCTTGCATGGCTTTGATTTATGAATTTTTAGCTTGTAAAGCATCTAACTTTTTTAGCACTTCTGCCACCGCCACCATCGCAAAACTGGAGGTAACCACGACTGACGAACCATAACCGCCACAGCGCAAGCCTGCACTAGGGCAAACATTTGCACTGGAAAATGGATTGTCGATAGAGTACACACAAGTAATCCCAAACTTTTCTTTTGGTTTTTTACAAATACCTTTGCTGCGTAATTGAGCACGTAATTTTGCCAACATCGGGTCTTGTTCAGTTTTAGATAAATCTGCCACTCGAATTTTCAGCGGATCTAGCTTGCCACCTGCACCACCCGACACAATCAAAGGAATCTTGTTAAAACGGCAATGCAGCATTAAAGCCAGTTTGGCTTTTACATCATCAATGCAATCTAAAATCAAATCTGGTGCCGTCGCCAATAAGACTTTGACATTGTCTGGACTGAGGTAATCATCGACCAAATTAATTTTGATACGTGGATTAATAGAACGACAACGTTCTGCCATGACATCAATTTTTTCACATCCCAAAGTTGAACTCATGGCAGGTAATTGACGGTTAATATTAGATGCAGCGACCACATCCATATCCACCAGTGTCAGCTCGCCTATACCTGTACGTGCCAATGCCTCAACAGCCCAAGAGCCGACACCGCCAATTCCAATCACCATGACATGACTTTGGGCATAATGCTGAAAAGCACTGTCGCCATAAATTTTGGCCACACCTGCAAAACGGCGTTCATATTCATCATCTTGAAGAAGGTCTGTCATGCTGCAATCAAATCTAATTTCAAATTGTGGGCATTTTACTGCGTTTCGCAGACTTCGTGTTGTTTCATCTAGAGTTTCGGCAAGTCTAATACTTGAACACTATTCTGCCAAAGCTGTGCGGCTAAAGTCTGCGGTGCAATTTCTAAACAATCCGCTAAACCTTCAAGCACATAAATTAGATTCGCAGGGGTATTACGGGTGCGTGATTGGGCATCCGTCTGACAACATAAAGGCGTCATATCGGGGCAGTCGGTTTCCAAAACCAAATGTTTAGCACCAATTTCCTGCACAACACGGCGCAGTTTTTTTGCATTCGGATTGGTAATCTGACCTGTCACACCAATTTTAAAACCCAATTTGATCAGTGTTTTGGCTTCTTGCACCCCACCACTAAAAGCATGTGCGATGCCACCAAACTGAAATTGTTGCTGTTTGAGTATTTTTAAGGTTTCGGCATGAGCCTTACGAATATGTAGCAGTACAGGTTTATGTTGCTGACGAGCGATTTCCAATTGCGCGGCAAAAAAATCTTGCTGCTTTTGAAACGCTTCGGGCTGTTTATGTTCAGCTAAAAAAGTATCTAAGCCAATTTCGCCCACAGCGACACAATGCTGTTGTTGCAAAAACTGCTCTAAATCTTGTAGATGTTGGCTTTGATGCTGTTCAATATAAAAAGGATGCAAGCCTGGTGCAAGATGACTTTGTGGCACCTGCTCAAGTTGATTTAAAAACTGTTGTGTGGCGATTAAATCCTGAAAACGGGATTGTACAAAGCCAATCAGCACCAAATGTTCTACGCCTGCTGCATTCGCCGCATACGCCAATTGCTCCCGATCTGAGTCAAAATCAGGTACATCAAAATGGGTATGCGTATCAAACAGCGCAATGCTCATATTAAGATTTCGCTTTGGTTGTTGCCGTTGTAGCACTGGCTTCGGCAGGTTGTGCTGATGCTTCAGAGGCTGCTTCTGTTTCAGGCAAATATGCAGCTTTTAAAATTCCCTGTAGTTCTGCATACGGAATGGTTAAACGCGGCAAACCAACAACATAAGGACCAATTTCATATTCTGCATATTGCAAAATTAATCCTTGTTGACCCAAATAGTAATTTTCCGATAGCTTAAATTTCCACGCTTGCTCATATTCTTCCACATTGGTAGAAAGTTCAGATGCAATGACCCATTGTTTAAACGCTTCATAAGCTTTACGCTCTAATTGTGGGCGCTGCTTCTCTAACAAAATGTCATTTAACAATACTAATTTTTTCTTCTCTAAATCAAAATTATAGTATTGCTGTGCCGATGCACCATGTGCTCCGCCCAAATAACTACTGCTATTTAGTACTACGGTTGCCAAAGGCTGATCTGCATTTAAAATTTTAGGCTTAATCATCAAACTGATTTTATGATTTGAGCTTAAAGCTTTCAGTTCCTGATCAAGTGCCAAAAAGCTTTGCACATAAGGCACAGTTTGTTTTTCTAATTTTTGCGCCAAAGTTTCCACTTGTGCAATGGCTGCGATAGTAGGGTTACTGGCAGGTGTATCTGCAGCACTAGCTGCTGTATTTTCACTGGCTGCATGGTCAATTGCAGCAGCTTCAGAAGCCGCCTGCTGTGGTGCAATTTCTAAAATTTGTGCCAATTCTTGAATAATTTTCTGATCAATAAAATGGTCGATAAAGGCCTGATTGCTATTCAAACGTTCAATTGAGATTTCAGGGCAGTTTTTTCCATCACATTTAGGCAACGATAAATTCAGTTTTTCAATATCGCCGACCAGTTTTAGGCTTTGCTGTTCTGTCTGCGTTTGCTTAGCCTCGACCGCTTCAGGTTCTGTTTTCTTTGGCTGACATGCAGTGATCCCTAAAGTTGTAATTAAAATACTAATCGCCAAAATACTTCTATTTTTCAACATGGATACAACCTTGATTTCATCAATTTTTGCTTATCATCGTACTCATCTACTAAAACATAGATGGATAGATCTCTGCTTTTAAAACTTGTTGTGTTTGTGCTTTG
The DNA here is from genome assembly GCF_021602765.1 of Acinetobacter sp. KAM396. Lineage (NCBI taxonomy): Bacteria > Pseudomonadati > Pseudomonadota > Gammaproteobacteria > Moraxellales > Moraxellaceae > Acinetobacter > Acinetobacter sp. KAM396. The sequence goes on along the minus strand of NZ_BPPH01000002.1, from coordinate 145,516 downwards.
CTTAGGTAAATGTCTAACTGCGTGCCATTTTTGACAATTTCATGGGTGCGGTAATGCAATCCTAAACCCTGATCATCAAAAAACCAATCTGCCTGCCCCCAGTATAATTTGGCAGGTGCTACTTTTTTCACGTCACTGCTTTGTGTTTTGAGCCATTCCTGATAGGCCTGCTGTACAAAAGTATTCATACGGGTTTGTTGTTTGGCATCAATCACATCTAAAACAGACAAGGCTTTTTGCTGCTTCCGATCTGCGACAAAGAAATAATAGCGTTCTTTGACCTGGGTGTCTTCCTGTTTGCTATCCACCCCGACTTGCAACAAGACATATTGATTGCGTTGATATGCTATACGGGTATATATCGCTAGTTCATAAGCTTTGTTTTGATCTAATTGCGCCTGCCAAGCATCGGATTTTTTCACATAGGCATCTACGGCTTGCTGCAAACTCATGTTTTGTTTTAAGCCGATTTGGTCTTGAATCACCATAGCCTGATTTTTAGCAATCCAACTGTTGAGCCATGCGTCTTGGGTATTTAAAGTTTGCACCTCTAATTCAATACAATTTTTATTTTCACAAAAAGGCAAGGCAATATCTGCCGCCTGTTGTTTGATATTTAAATAAGGTAAAACTTCAGCCTGATCTTTCTGAAAAATTGAGGTTTGCTCATCTGCATTTTTATTTTGTTGAGATGAGTCACAGGCGCTAAGCAAAAACATCCCGCTTAAAATTGCACCTAGATAAACCATTTTTAGCTGCATGATTTCCCCAATTCATTTATTTAAATGAATTTTAACTTTTATCACCCATAATAAAACAGCTTCGTGATGAAGCTGTTTTATTTTTGAAAGCTTGAACTTAGTGCTCACGCGTATTTCTAAACTCAATATCAGGATAACGCTCTTGCATTAACTGTAAATTCACGCGGCTTGGTGCGAGATAAGTTAAGTGGCCACCCCCATCGACAGACAATTGGTCGTGGGCTTTTTTCTTAAACTCGTTAAATTTTTTCTCATCAGCACAAGACACCCAACGCACAGTATTGATGCTGACAGGCTCATACATACAATCAACCTTATATTCTTCTTTCAGGCGATAGGCGACTACTTCAAACTGCAGCACACCCACAGCACCTACGATTAAATCATTGCTGTTTTGTGGCATAAAGACTTGCGTTGCACCTTCTTCTGAAAGCTCCTTAAGACCTTTTTGCAGCTGTTTGGACTTCAATGGGTCTTTCAAACGCACACGACGAAACATTTCAGGTGCGAAGTGAGGAATACCTGTAAATTGTAGCTTCTCACCCGAAGTGAATGTATCGCCAATTTGAATAGTGCCGTGGTTATGCAAACCAATAATATCGCCTGGCCAAGCTTCTTCTAAATGTTGGCGGTCACCTGCCAAGAAGGTTAAAGCATCACTAATACGCACATCTTTATCAATGCGTACATGTTTCATTTTCATGCCTTTTTCATACTTCCCTGAACAAATTCGCATGAATGCAATACGGTCACGGTGTTTCGGATCCATATTGGCCTGAATCTTAAATACAAAACCACTAAAGCCTTCTTCATCGGCTTCTACAACACGCTCTTGAGTTGGATGTGCTTTTGGTGGCGGCGCATATTCACTAAAAGCATTCAGTACATGATCTACACCGAAGTTACCCAAAGCAGTACCAAATAATACAGGGGTTTGACGACCTGCCAAGAATTCTTCACGGTCTAATGGCTCATTCGCCATTTGTACCAATTCAAGTGACTCTTCAAATGCTGCCCATGCCAATTCACCGACTTTTTCACGTAAGTCTGCATGGTTATAGCCATCACGTACTTCTATCTCGGGAATGATTGAACCGAAGCCTGATTTATACACATAAAATTTTTCTTCGATGAGGTTAAACACCCCTGCGAAATCACGGCCTGTACCCATTGGCCAAGTAATTGGCACGCACTTAATTTTGAGGACATTTTCAATTTCATCCAACAACTCTAGTGGCTCACGAATTTCCCGGTCCATTTTGTTAACAAATGAAATGATAGGTGTGTCACGCATACGACACACGTCCATTAATTTAATGGTACGGTCTTCGACACCTTTCGCACCATCAATCACCATCAGTGCGGAATCTACCGCCGTTAAAGTACGGTAAGTATCTTCAGAGAAGTCTTCATGCCCCGGGGTGTCGAGTAGGTTAATCATTTTGTCTTTATATGGGAATTGCATCACCGAAGTCGTAATGGAAATACCACGTTCTTTTTCCATTTCCATCCAGTCAGATGTAGCACCACGATCAGACTTACGGCTTTTCACCATCCCTGCAACCTGAATAGCCTGTCCCCATAACAGCAGTTTTTCTGTCATGGTGGTTTTACCAGCATCAGGGTGGGAAATAATAGCAAAGGTTCTACGAGCCTTTACCTCTCTAGCTAATTGATCTTTAAACATGAGAAAAATCTACAATATGTACACAGTTATGTACACATTTCTAAATATGTACTAAAACTGAAAAAGTGGGAATTCAAAATTGGCGCAATTGTAGCAGATTTAAACTCGCTATATTCAAGTCTTGTCTATTGAAGAATCTAGATCCTATTACTGAAAGTAAGTTAAACCATTTGTATAATTTTTTCTTTTAAGCGTGTACAAAAATCTAAACACTCATTCCTCATCGACAGATTAAATTCTAAATCACATTCAGTAATTTTAAAGAATACAACATGAAAAGGAATATCCACGCCATGTTGTTTTATATTAGTAGAAATTACTCCATTAGTACTGTCTAAATGAAGTGATGCCCATCTTTTCTCTGATATTGGATATATAAAGCCACATCCTTTGATTTTCGCCTCATTAGCGTATTGACCTATGTAAGTATGGAGCTGAAATAGATCCTCTCGACCTACGCCAAATCTACTATCGAAAGTTTTATATTTAACATCAAATATATAAAGACCTTCAGCACTTTCCAGAACAAGATCTGGCTCTAATTTCCTCATATATCCAGTATTGATACCTGCTGATATTTTATGAATTTGCGCATATTTACTACGCACAATTATTCCTGCTCTTTTTATTAACTTACGAATAAAATATTCAAAAAGCATAGATACATCAAATAGAAATGAGCTCGATGCTTCATCTGAACTAAAATCCGAACTTTTTTGACTTATGATTTTCTTAGATAAATCTATAAGAACGTTGTAATCATTATAAAATGGATTTGTGAAATATTGCGTTCGCAAAATCTCCTGTCTCGTCCTTTTTATCCCTTTATTAGCAATAAGAAATGTATTATAGATATTCCTCGTATGCTGACAAAATGAGTAATGTTCTATAATTTCATAAGCAGCAAGGAAAAGTGAAGCTGAAGGGTTTTCATAGCTATGCTCTCTATAACTACATAAATGTTTTCCTAACATCTTATTGTTAAAATAATCAACAACATCAATCTTCCCACGCACTCGCCCTAACTTCTCATTTTTTGTTATATATGTTTTTGGAAGCCCTAATCGATACGCCCGCTTAAATTTAATGTTCCAAAGATATGCAAGGAGCCATTCATAACCCTCCCCTATATTTTGACCTCCGAAATTCTCCAGTTCAAGAAATCCGTCAGCGTCAGCTATAATAAATCTTAAGAAATTATCCCCGAATCGCGAACTAATCTTTAATGAATAATCTCCCTGCTTAATAAAGCCAATAAGATTTCCTGTGGTAAGAGTAAAGTTAGCTGCATTAATACCACTAACTCTTAATAAAGCGTCATCAGTATTATGCTCATATTCACTATCGTTAAAGAGAACCAAAGCATCAGCACCACGCTCCATTAAGGAATCATTGACATCAGTAGATAACCTATTAATAAAGTGCCAAACTGCTTGGTCGTTATTATAAGGATACGTCCATTGTCCACTAGCCCTTTTATTTAGCTTAACAGGGTTATCTAATCGTCGGTTATACAGTATTCCATCTTGAACTGTATAAATTTGATTGTCGACCAGAGTTCCATTTTTAATGACATTAAAGAGCCACACATTAGACCCCAAAAGATTTACTAAAAGATCTTATTAACTCTGCTTCTTCACCTGTACCACGTAAATATTCTTGCAACAATGGTCTGATACTATCTTCCCAAATCAAAGCTTTCACCTCAGTTAAGCTTAAACTTTTAGGGTATTTCAAATTCATTAAATAAGCATGCCCAATCTGGTAATCATTACCAAGTAAAGCTTGAGCTTTTATATTTTCATTAAGCTCTTCAAGACTACTTGCTAATTCAATCCATTTAGCACAATGCTCTGAAAGGTAGAATTTCAACAACCTTGTATCTGGCTTCACCTCTTGCCAAGAAAATCTACGCCGAAGAGCGAAGTCAAAACTTTCCACACTTCTATCAATCGTATTCATTGTGCCAATTAAATATATATTGGTAGGAATGAAAAATTGATAGGTCTGTCCTAATTCCAGTATGCCTGTTTTCTTCGTATTCAAATTAGCATATTGGGTTTTAACACTGCCCTTAACACCACGATATTCTAAGCAGTACATTAACTCGCCAAAAACACGAGATAATTCCGCACGGTTAATTTCATCAATAATAAAAAAGAATGGAGGGATAGCATTAGAAACTAATTTAGTTTGGTCCTCTACTCTAAAGATATAGTCCCAATATGAATTACTGAGTTGATCTTTATAAGGATGTAAATCAAGGATTTTTATCTCATCCCATTCTTTATCTAGATGCAAATTAAATACATCAATTTCCCATTTACCAGCCTTTAAACAAAACTCTTTAAAAATCCCATTCTGTAATGTTAATTGGGCTTGTCCATTCTCATCTAAAATAGGGCGTAGTCCTTCAATGAAATCCTCATAGCTGAAAGACGGATGGAATTGCACTAACTCAATCTGACCTTGATGAGTAAAATCAGTATCAGGAGCAAACTCCTCTTTCCAAATATCAAACAAAAGTGAAGTTTGCTGACGAGCCTGAAAAGTCTTACCTGTTCCAGGAGCACCGTATTTAATAATTTGTTTTTTTAAACTGAATGGGTTTGACAAATTTTCATAGAGCTCCCAAACAAACTGGCTTAAAAAAAATTCGTCTGTCTCTTGATTCTGCATCTCTTCACTGAATACCTGTTTCAAAATCTCCATCAAAAATTGATTTTTTGAAAACCAATCTTGAGGTTCACTATCTGGATAAATTGGAATAATTTTTTCACGCATTAACCAACTAAAAACTTGGTTAAATTTACCTGAGTCTACCGTTGTAGAAACATCAAGAGTACATGCAGCAACTACCCTATTAACAAGCACTGGATTATTTTTTTCTATATATTCAGACCAATGATCTTGAAATATTTTGTAGCTTCTTTTATTAGGCTCAAGAATTAATTGTTCTAAGGCTGTTAAAAATTCTTTATTTTTAATAACCTTACGGAAGTCGATTTCACTCAAAGTCGACTGCCCACGAGAAGCAATACCATTATTTTTATCATAGAGAAGCTGCTGTAGAAAATTTTCATCCCTCTCTGATAATGTTTCTCCTTGTTTTATGCATTCTCGTTTTTTTTCGACCTGATTATAAAAATTTTTATATGCTTTATTCCATCCCAAAACTTCATGCTTCCTATTCTCAATCAAAAGCTTATAAAGATTTTTTAATCTGATCGACATACCGTATCCTTTTCTAAATTACCTTACTTGGAAATTTTTTTTAAAATATAACCTTGCTCTTGAACAAAGTGGCTCTCACAAATATTCTCTTCAATTAACTGATTTAGCACTTGTTCTGCTTGAGTATGTCCAATTAAAAACTTACGTTGTAAACTCGATACCGAAACGACACCTACTTCCTCTATGAATAATTTGGCACGTTCAAAAAGATCGTCTGATTGCATAATTCCCCCATTCTCAATGAATTAAATTTTTGCTCGTACTAAGATCATGCTGACATTGTCATACGCCTGTTTCGAATCTAATGACGCTTTCATGTCGAGTAACCATGCTCGAAGTTCCATATCTACTTTTAAAGCAGGCCATTCCGTACACTCCATCACATCATGCACACCATCGGTACAAACTAATAAGGCATCATTCTCAGTCAAATATTCTTCTGTTGTTGTAAAATCCATCACTTCATGCAAAGGATCAGCACAAAAGTATTGTAATAATGCACCATAAATACTGGCATAGTTTCCCCCTTCTTTTATCTCGCCATTTTCTCTTAACTGTTCAAGATAATTATGATCTCTCGTCAGGCAGTGCCACTTTTGATCATGCTGGCTAAACAAATATACTCGACTATCCCCAATATGTTGAATTGTCACAAAACCTTGTTCGCCATTATTTTGAATGAGTGCAAGTGTTGAACTGGCTCCAAAACTATTTTTTTGATGTGCTAATTCATCAACAAGATACTGCTGAATGGTAAATGCTTGACAAGTTTCTATCTTTTTATTTTGCATTAAAGCATTTAAAACTGTATAGGCTGCTTGCTCAGCTACTGGACTATTGCTAATCCCATCCGCTACAGCAACACACCACTGTTCTTTTTCAGAATGGCTATATAGTTTAGTGATGAGTCCATCATGTTGAATAACTTTATTTTCAATCAAAATGGCATCTTGTTGATACTTTGACCTCGCCTTCCATGTCAGACCTTGCATTTCAAAAGTACTCATCACATTGATCTCAAACTTAATAGTACTTTTTTTACCAAAACCCGATAACACAATCAAGAAAAATTTTGTATAAGTTACTGATTAATAATGAATTATTTAATTTAAAACTTACTTTACGCTTTTTAATTCTCATTCATGTTTAACTGTTTAAGTAAAAATGTAACTAAATATTTTTTCAAGCTAAATCATGATTTAAGACGATACCTTTGCTTAGGGCTTTTCGGCTTATCTGGAATAGTACGCTCAATCAAATCTGCTTCTATTGCTGGATTCAAATAATTCTTTTGGAATGTTGCCCGATGGTTTAAACCAACCAATTGCATCAACTCAGCCAAAGTGTAGTCTTCTAGCTTCATTGCTGAAATTAAACGCTGAACTTGATCGCTCACTTGTACGTAAGCTTGAGCGGTAACATGACCGCTATCTTGAGCGGTATCAGTTGAACTAAGAATTGCATCTAAAATCATCTGTAAGATGAATTCTATAAATGGGGCTGAGTCTGTTCGGTCAGTGCTAGCTTGCAAAGCCTCATAGTAGGCTTTTTGGTTTTGATAGATCAAACTCTCAACGGGGATATTGGCAAAGATTGGATTCCATCGACTTAAAATCAATGTTTGCCATAGTCTTCCCATTCGACCATTACCATCTGCAAATGGATGAATAAATTCAAACTCATAGTGGAATACTGAGCTTTGAATCAATGGATGTATATCACTGTCATTTAACCAATCGAGTAAATCAAACATCAATCGATTGATTTGATTAGCAGGTGGAGCCATATGCACCACTCGTTCACCAGACATCACACCGATACCACCATGACGATATTGACCGACTTCATCGATCAAACCTGTCATTAAAATTTGATGTGCTTGTAATAGGTCTTTTTCTTGACTCGGTTGCCACTGCTGAAAGGCTTCATAGGCTTTGATAGCGTTACGTACTTCCTGAACTTCTTTCGGAGGTGCAATTACGGTTTTACCATTAAGTATCGCCGTGATTTGTTCTGTACTCAGGGTATTGCCTTCCATCGCAAGCGACCCTTGAATGGTACGGATACGATTGGCTTTACGTAGTTTTAAATTGTCTTTAATTTCCTCTAAAACAGTCAAACGCCCTACATTCTCACTAATCTGAGCAATCAGATGAATGATTTTAGAAGTGATCGTATAAGGCGGTTGGTATTTCATAAGTAATATACCAACTAATTTGAAGATAAACCTAGTTTATCAAAAAATGCCTTGTTTCTTTCTTTTGCTGCCCTAACAAGTTGGTTAAAACTAATTACTTCAATATAAGATTTATAATTAGGGTTATAGCCAAAGTATCCCATGCCATCAGCAGTAGTTGTTAAACTAAAATTTTTACATCGCCTGATCATAGTTGGAGTTAAATCACAAACAATATAACAATATGCTGGAATATGATCATTTCTAGGCATGAGGAAACCATCTTTAGTTTTCACTTGCCCCTCACGAATACGTTCAACATAACCTAAAGCTTGTTCAATTGGATCTTTATCTTCCCCTTCTTTCATATCGTTCCTCATTGGTCTTTTCAGTTCCACAACTGTTATAGATGCTAAAGGAAAATTTGTTTGATCATTTACAAGGATAGGATTATCAAATACTTTTAGGCTCAATAAATCTGGCTCTTTACCAGAGGCACTATCTGAAATAGGCATAGCATTTATAGTTTTGTCTGATGCCAGATAATTATGAAAAGCCAAGCGTTCATCTATCAACCATAGATTACACGAGTCAAGAAATACCTCACTTGAATCCTTCTGCATAGGCATGATCAACTCATGAATCATTTCCTCACGTGCATATTTACCATCATCAAGTAGTCCAATCGTTTTCTGTAACAAATCAATAATTACTCTACGATGAGTAACGTAATTTGCTAGATCTGATTGTTTTAGATCTTTAGCCTTTTTCAGATAATGACTGACCCGCTTTTTATATTCTTCGACATGATCCTCTTTTCGAGGTTGCATTATATCATGACCTTCTTTAACTAACTGCTGCTCCACCTCATACCACTGCGCATGTAAATACAACTCTAAATCCTTATCAGATTTATCAGGATCAACAATTAATAATTCATTATCCACGTAACCAACAATTGGACGATAACGAGGTGCATGATTATTGATAAAGTCGTCTACACGTTTTTTACCTGCTTCAATATTTTTAGAAAGTATATCTTTCAAATATTCTTTAGTTCGTTTAAGGACTTCTTCCCTAATACTTCTGAGCGTAATCTCTTCAAATAGATCACCTACATCTTCGGCAATATCAAAAGAAGTTCGTTCACTTCTCACCCGATCATTTAAATATTCTGATGAAACATAACATGTATAGATAAAATCACCTGCTTCATCCGAAATTTTCGCATAAAGACCAGGGATTTTCCCTTGTATTGAATCCTCTTTTACCAATCGATTCGCTGCACAAAGCGCAATCTGATGCTTCTTGTTTACAGATAAACGAAATTTAATATGTGTTAAGTCAAAAGAATGATTAAAAATATTAATTGTTTCATGGACTGCACTTGAATGCATATGCTTTTGTAGCAGATCATCTAAATCAAAACTATCAAGTCCGTCAATAACAGTAATATTTGGTGCACCACCTTGGCGTACAAAATACCAAAGAACGTGTTCTAAAAGTTGATTAGCAATAGAGAGACCTTTTGTTGATAATTTTTCTCTATAACTTTTTTCAAAGCCAATCAGCCTAATAGTGGTTCCTGAATCTTTTACGTCACTATTAACTAACTGTTCCTTATGGACAGCCAATGTATCATTAAAATTAAACGTCCTTTTATTGAGGCAACCTTCAACACTTGCAAAATGACTTTCAATTTCAACTCTATCAAAAACCTTCAACCACATCAGTCGCCCTACACCGCGACAGCCTTTTTCAATTTTATGTTCAGAATCAAGTATTTTAAATGATCTAAAATTCTCATCGTTAAATCCACAACCATTATCAATAATTGTAAAACCAACGATTGGAGGTAACTCTTTAGATTCCAAATCCAGAGCAGATTGCTTATCTCTATCAATTTGAAGAATAATTTTTCCAGTATTCCCTTCCCCTTTTTCCTCAATAGATTGTATAGAATTAACAACAGCTTCAAAAACAGGCATTAAACCATGGGTTTTAGGTAGGATCGTATTTCGAAGACGCCCCTTCAAGTTTGTTTGTAAGCTCACAATTCTCTCCCAACCCCAAAAAACCCAAATAATCCATCTACTTAGCATATAGAATTTATGCTTAAGAGAAAACCGCTTAAGCATTTCAATTTATACATTTACTTTAAAACGCAAATAGTCATCCAATCTTTTGTTTTCAGTAACTTCATTATGTGGAATCAATAAATAATGCCAAGGTTTAGTCGACACTGTCGAGGCATTTTTGCACCACTCACTTCCAGCTTGAGCCTTGATGATCACTTCTTCCGAAGTCATTTCATTTTCTGCTTTTGTTTCAGCAAGTAAATAATACTTTTCCGTCTCAACTACAAAATCTGGAATATATTCAGGCTGTGCTCCTTGAAAATTATAATAAATTTGGAATTGTCCTTTAGCAGGCTTAAACCATTTATTACTATCTCTTTCCAAAATAATTGCAAAACGTCTTTCTGTATCTGAATCAAACTTTTGAAAGACCATAAGACATTTTGAAAAACCTGTAAAAAGCAATTTTTTAATTGGTATTCCTTTAGCAGGCGTTACACGTATAGACTGAGGAGGAATTTCTTTCGCTGCTGTAAAACTTGGCTGTTTTAGCTCAACAAAACTACGGTTAATTACCACATTATAATCTGATGCCTTTTCCCAATGATGATCCTGCATTTGACCATGAATATTATTAGCTATCGTTTGATAATTTTGTTCAACAACCTGCATTACCTCGTCATCAGTTAAGTAGGTTTTGAAATAATCTACCATTTGATTCGACAAGTTATATAACAAATTAGCCTGAGTAAAATAATCAATATCATCAAAATCGATCAATGCATAAACAATACGGTCTTGAGGACTCTTTTCATTTAAGGCTTCATCCGCCTTAATACTGAAAATTTGGTTGTTACTTAAGTTTTGACCAATTAATTCGCGCTCTTGTGGCTGTAAATGCAATCCTTGAACATCAAGATCAAATGAATGATATCCAGTTGTTACATCATCTGAAGGTGTTACTGAAATACGTGGAATATCAATCGTATTTTGAATATGTACTTCTGTAACCTGCTGAACAATTTTTAGTACTTCTTCTTCGGATGGAAGTTTTTTGTTACTTTGCTCATCACCAAAATTTAACTCTTGCACCATGCTTGAGGCATTTTCCTGAATCGCCTTGAGTACATTTGCTGTCATTTGTACTTGAACTTCATGACGAGTTAAATCTTCACTATGTTTTACTATTTCAGTATTTTTAGCCTGTGCTTGAATCTCTTTCTTTACTTGCTGAATTGTCTGAATCACTGTTGAGTTTGTTAAATCCAAATCTACTTGTAGCTTTGTTTCTTCAACCTTTTCATCTTTCGACTCAACCTGATCTTCGATAGTAACAGTTTCTTGAGTATCAGTTAGCTGACTATGTCCCGTACCTAACAGCACATCTAAACGAGATGCACTTGTTACACTGATCACTTCTTGCTCTTCATTTTCAGGTTCAAGAATATAAGTCTTTAATTTAAGAATAGAATCTTCTCGATTCGCCTCATCTACAATATCTTGGAATCGATCATGAGCAACAATACTCAGGCGATCCACTTCCTCTACCCCTGTACGCTTTCCATAAGGCAAACGCAAACCACGCCCAATAGACTGCTCCACCAAAGTACGAGCATTTGCAGCACGTAAAGGGATGATCGTATAAAGGTTTGTTACGTCCCAACCCTCTTTTAGCATGTTGACATGAATGACGATTTCTGTTGGTTCATTTGGATCTTCGACTGACAGTAGCCGTTGTGTGATCTCTTCCTCTTTTGTACTACTATCAACCTGAATTACTTTATCTTTGTATTGACCTTTGAAAAATTCATCAGATTCAATACGCTCTTTTAATTGAGCTGCATGTGTCGTGTCACGTGCAATAATGAGGACAAAAGGTTTAACTTTTGACTGACCTGTATTTTGCGCATAGTTAATTAAATGCACCTTAGTCATTTCATGTAAGCGAATACCGTCTTTAAGCTTGATCTCTTCTATCTGTTCTGTGCTTAAACCTTTAGGATCAAAATTACGCTGAGTCACTACGGCAGGTTCTTTCACAAAGCCATCTTCCATTGCTCGCGCTAATGGATAATCCATCACTACATTTTTAAATGCAACTGGACCTCTATTGGTTTCAACAAACGGGGTAGCTGTTACTTCCAAGCCCATCAATGGATTAAGCTCATTAATCGCTTTAATCCCTGCACTTGCACGATAACGATGTGACTCATCCATTAAAAGTACTAAGTCATCTAAACCAGCTAAATGATTAAAATAGCTTTCCCCTAATACCTCACGCATACGCTTAATTCGGGGTTCTTTACCTCCACGAACTTCGCTATTAATTTTTGAGATGTTAAATACATTAATACGGATTTGCCCTAATAAACTTGCAGTTGCAGTATCACGACTATCGTAGTTATCACCTGTGATAATCATAGGTGATTGGAAGTTAAACTGAGCTAAATTTGCAAAAACATACTTAGGCGTATTCGGAGTAAAGTCTGTAATTAATTTTTCATAAATCGTTAAGTTTGGTGCCAAAACGAAGAAATTATTAATCCCATAAGCCAAATGCAAATAAGCAATAAAAGCACCCATCAGGCGTGTTTTACCTACACCTGTTGCCAAACTAAAACAGATACTCGGAAAGTCTCTTTCAAAGTCAGCTAATGTTGGAAATACTGTTTGTAACTTTGCTAATGTTTGCTCATTAACTTCAGTATCTCGTCCTCGCTTTGTCAGTAATTCTTTGGCATTTTGAATTGCTAGATCGAGTTTCTCTAAGCTTTCTGCTTGAGGTGCACGTAAAGACAAGCGTGCTTTCAAATCTTTAACAACTTGGGCAACAGGGTTTCGTTGTGAATGTTGAATTGATGCTGTCATGTTTGATCCCCAAATAAGTCACCCGTTACCTGACCTTGTTCTTGCGTATTTTTAACTTTCTTCACTTTTGGCTTTTCTTCAATATCAGGTTCTGACATCGGCAGATTTTGAACATTTAAACTGTAATCATCATGTCCCCACTCACATGCCTTAATGATACTGTTTGGAATTTTCTTTAAAGTCAGATTGATAAAACGATCAATATTATTTGAACGCCATGCACTAGCAATAATCAGCAAAGTACGCCCTTCACCTACCTCCTCAGAAATTGCTTGTAACTGTTGATCTGTCAGTGTCTGTGTCGTGACATAAATAAAATCAGTTTCACTGCCTTTACCGTGATTCCAGTACTCAGTTTCTGATGGCGTATAGGTATAGCCTTCTAGTTTACACATTGCTTCAACTAGCATTTCCTGATTGTATTCAGGATTAATAACCCAGTTATCCCATTGGTCTTTTTTCATCAGACTTGGAGCGAGTTTGTAATAACGGAAACCACCACCACCTTGCCAAGTATGCTTTTTACTAATACCTGTTTGATCTTCGTTATTAATTATGCTGGTCAGTCGAGGAACAATATGTGTGTGACACTGTTCACCCATTTCTACCATAATCCATCTACGACCCATCTTATGGGCAACAGCACCTGTTGTACCAGACCCACCAAATGAGTCTAGAATTAAGTCACCCTTTTCTGAAAAATGACTCAATATTATTTCTAAAAGCGCTTCTGGTTTTTTGCCAGATCTAAAATCAACTCCACCTTCTAATCGACAATTTCCAAAACTACCAGCTAAATCATAAAAGTTTTCTATCGGTTTTGTACCACCGTCTTCTGTATCTAATTTATTTAATGGCACACCTTGATAATATTTCCCCTTGGTTGCCGTGGCTCTCGCAGGACCAGAGAAATATCTATAACCAAGGCCATCATCTCCAATGTTTTCGACCTTATAGAGACAACCTAATCCATCACTATCCGAACGTCCTGTTAAATAGTCTCTAAAAAAACGGCCTGAAGAATTACCATCAAGAATTGACCCTGTTGCCCAAATCTCTTTCAATCCTTTAGCACATCCTTCTATCTTATTTATTTTCCACTCATCTTTTTGAAAAATTCGAACTTTTTTACCTCCAAGAATTATTTCACTGCCCGCTCCTAATTCCATAATTTGGTAATTAAACTTCTCAAACGACATTTCTTTTTTATTTAATATTGGTCTTGCGCCAAAATCTTTTCTATAAACATGGATATATTCAACTTGTTTATGGAAATCCATATCCTGCTTTAGTGTCTTCTCAGCGTATCTAACCTGCACATAAATAGTAGTTAAGTAATTTGAACGACCAAACACTTCATCCATCAACACTTTGAGATAATGTCCTTCTGAATCATCTATATGACAACAAATAAAACCATCTGAGCGTAATAGATTTCTTAAAACCTCTAATCTATCGCGCATTAAGCCTAACCAAATAGAGTGCTCTAGACCGTCATCATAGTGTTCAAATGCACTACCAGTATTATAAGGTGGATCTATATAAATACATTTTACTTTGCCTGCATATTCTTGTTCTAATGCTTTAAGTGCAAGCAAATTATCCCCAAAAATCAATTTATTATCAAAGATATCATTTTCTGAAAGTTTATTTTGTGCATGATAAGACTTAGACGGATCTTCAAGTAAAATTCGTGGTTCTAGGCGTGGTCGTTTGTCTTTCCCAATCCAAGTCAGTTCAAGTTTTGTTTTAGACATTTACACACCTTCTGAAGCAGTTTGAGTAGCTACCAATGCAACCATCATTGAGCCCTTAATTTTACGACAATCACTGAGATTAGTAAAAATACTCGATGCTTGTTTGTTCCAAGTTTCAGCATTAATCACTTGTACTAATTTCTCTGCAATAACATCAATATGTTGAGAAATAATAGTTTTCTCATCAGTAGATAAGAAAGGTGTAGCTAAATTAAGCTGTGACTTAGTTTTGATATACACAAGGTGTAAAATCATAAATACACCTTCTTCCAATATTGATTTAGATGATAACTCTTGATTAGCAACAAGATTTGGTTCAGTTGGAGCCCTATCTTTTACAGCTTTCAATGTAATTCGCCCAACTTGCCCTAACTTCCATAATTCACTCGAGCTCAAGCTATCATGGAATAATTCCTCATAAGCATTTTTTAATGGGTCTTCTTCTCGTCTACGTTTTTTTGATAACGGACTTTTCAATAACTTATCAACACTACTATTTGCAGCAACAATAAAGTTTGGGAAATTTCCTCCCGTATAGAAACACGCTAAATAACGAGCTACTTCTTTTAAAGTTAAAACTGTATCTGTTGATGCAACGTTTCCTGACGAGCTCTTAATAATGTAATTCAACCCTGAAATATTCAGAATTTCCGACCACCTTTGTTGCTTCTCATCCAGTGATGAAAAATCCTTTAAATCTACATTGTTCTGTAAATTACGATACTCCGTAATTTTTTGGGAGACAGAAGAGTTTAAATCGTCTAATTTAATAAATGTAGCTAAGACTTTTATATTTTTGCCTTGATAGTAAGACTCTTGCTTTGACGCTATTGTACCAACAGTTTGAGCACCATTAATTACAGAAAGCCCTTTAACATCAAACCTTCCTTCAGCCCTATTTCTACTAATTGGTGGTTTTTCTCTAATGTCAGTACATAAAAAAGTTATACCATTATTAAAATAAAAGAAATTATGTATATCATTTGATAGTGTATGCTCAATTTCTTTATTTACTTTTGTTGATCCCTTATACACACGAATGTTTCGATCAACTAATTGCTCCCCATATCTACGACCTAATGCACATAAATCTTTCGCATCCATAACTCCATAATAAGCAATATAGGGTTGTGTCTTTTTTCCAAAATTTTCTAACGTAATATTTTGTTCGTTAATTTCAGCTTGATTTCTCTGCTGCAAAAACAAATTGATCATTTTTTGCAGTCCAAAATCATGGAATTTTATATATTCAGGGCGGCTATCATCGTTGTAATCCTTTTCAATATCTGCAAACTGTCTCGTTCTATCTTCGTGTAACACATTCCCTGTATGCACTAGCACACCTTTAACTTGCACGTTCGACTGATCTAAAGCATGTTCAATTTGGCTTCTTAATTCTGCTGAAATAGTACCAAAGCGATCAAACTTCATACTAAGCAAATCAATCACACCATTTTTTGTAAATTTAGTGACATCACCTAAATCTGGTTCTTGATTACCATTTTTTATATATTTCGATTGTAACAACCAAATTGTGTTATCTGAATCGACATGTATTGCATCTATACCATTATCTTCACGACCATCTACTATGCTCACGGCTGCTTGATGAATATCAACATCAGCATATGCATGTAAAAAATATGCACATAGTGCTTTAGTAAAAAAATTACTTTTTATAGCATCTGGGGAAGAACCTTCACCACTAATTATTCCTTGAAACTTTAATTCCAATTCGTGACACAACAATTCAAGTTCATGTGGCTGGCTCATCTAAACAATTTCCCATTTAATTTCAAACAACTTCTTCACTTGAACTTGCTGTTCAAGCTGTCCCTCTAATTGACCAATCAACTCATTACGCTGCATATCAATTTCATCTTGGCGGTCAAACAATTCTCGACGTAACTTTGTACGTTTCATCTCTAATTCACGCTGTGTCTTTTGCCAATTCAACTTATCTTGTAATGAAGCTGCTATTGTCGCGGATTTTCTGGCTTCTTTAATCGCTTTATCAATTTCCTTAATCTCAACTTCAAGACCATTTTTTAAATCATCTGCCCAGCCATCAAGCTTGATAATTTCCTGATCAAAAAAGCTAAGGTTTCGGATATTCACATCTTCAAGAATTCTATTTTTACGATTTTCTTGCTCTAAACAAATCTGTTCAGGTAAGACAATTTGAGTAAGATCAGCTTGAAATTTAATTGGTAATTTTAATAATTTCTCGGGATCATCATCAGCTAAGATTTGACCTGAATCGGTCATAGCACTGAGTACAAGATGTTGCTCCATACGGCCAAGGCTAGATACCTCTAATAGCTCAGCTATGAGAGTTCCAGATTCACCAATGAAAGGTTTTAAGCTCGATACCTGCAAACCATATGCATTATAATCAAATATGAGTTTTTCAGGCTTTAAAGCCAATGACTTATATCGATCCAATAAACCTTGAACAAAAGGATGATTTAAACGTATGACATGTTCATGTGTATTTGTTTTTGCTAAATCATAACGACCCGCATTAAATGAAGTTCCATCAATTGTGATTTCGTCATGTAACTGGAAACCATTTTCATCAAATACGACATTTGCCTTATGACTACCAAATTCATCATTGAGCAATGCCAATAAATATTGCTCATAAGTCTGTCGAATCTGAATAGCATCCGACTTAATACGATAAAGAACATTTTCATCAAAATGATTCATCAGTAAATTACGAGTATTCAGCATTGCTTCATTAATTTCAGCAGAAAGCTCATTCTGTAAACTTTCAAAACTTTGTGCTATTTCTTCAGGATCACGACATTCTTGGTAAATTTCTGCAATTCTTTTTTCAAAGTCCACCCCTGATCCTATCGTTCCTAGAATTTCATCACTAGCACCAAATACCCCATCAAAAAGCTGGAACTTTTCAGAGAGTAAATCATAAACACGAGAATCGGCTTCATTACTACGATCAACAAAATTTACAACGACAACATCATGCTTTTGACCATAACGATGACAACGTCCAATACGTTGCTCAATACGCTGTGGATTCCATGGCAAATCATAGTTAATAATCAAAGAACAAAACTGTAAGTTAATCCCTTCCGCACCTGCCTCCGTCGCAATCATGACAGAACCTTGCTCTTTAAAGTAATCAACTAATGCTGCACGTGTATCTGCTGACTTCGCACCTGTAACACGATCCGTCCCTTTATATCGCTCAATCCATTCCTTATAGATTTTCTTCGCTTTATCATCATTATTGGTGCCGTTAAATAAAACTAAGCCATCAAAATAAGATGTACCTTTCAGCAATTCTGTCAGATATTCTTGAGTCCGTTTCGATTCAGTAAAAATAATTGCTTTTCTTTCTGCACCTAACTCTTGCAAAGCCTCAAATGCTGTCTCTAATGCTGTAAGTAGAGCTTGCCCTTTGGACTGCTGTTTGATATTTACGGCTAAAGATTGAAACTCTTTTAGCTCAGCAATTTCTAACTCAATGGCTTGCTTTTCTTGAGCAGATAAAATTTCATCTTCTTCAAGAAGCTCTTCGTAGTCATCTCCAGACTCTGTCAAAGCTTCATAGTCATCATCCAATTCATCCAAAATATTAGAATCTTGATCAAGCAATTTTTTTTCTAGACGAGTAGTCATTGTAGCTAAAGCACCTGCAATCGCTTGAGTTGATGAAGCGAGTAACTTCCACAACACAAGAGAAATCAACTGTCTTTGTCCGACTGGTAATGCTTGCAAATTAGGACGACGTAAATAGTCAGCAACCAAGTCTCTTAATTGTTGTTCTTCTTTAGATGGCGTAAAGTCCTGAACAATAGCACGTCGTGCTGTATACGAAACAAAAGGCTGCACTTGTTGTCTTAAAGTTCGTTTACATACCGTTGATAATCTTGCTCGAAGCTGAGGGAGTGTGACTTCCTTATCACCAGTAATAAATTGACTTTTAAAGCTTTCTAAATCTCCAAAGACTCGCTCATCTAAAATACTCACCAAGCCATAGAGTTCTAATAAAGAATTTTGTAATGGGGTTGCAGTTAATAATACTTTGTTGTGAACATGCGCTAGAGATTGTTTGATCACATTTGCTGTTATATTTTGTTTTTTATAAACATTTCTCAAGCGATGTGCTTCATCTATTACAACCAAATCCCAAGCAATGTTCTTTATGTCATTTGCTTTGGATTTCGCAAACTGATAAGAACAGATAATAATTTCATCTTGAATAAAAGGCTTTGTGTTACCTTTTTTTTTAAGTTGATTGTAAATCTTCGCTTCAAAAATAACAGCCTTCAAGCCAAACTTGTCATAAAGCTCCTGATACCACTGCTTTCTAAGATTGGCAGGCGTAATGATTAAAATACGTTTTTTTCTCTCAGCCCAAGTTTGGGCAATCACTAGACCTGCTTCAATCGTCTTACCTAAACCCACCTCATCTGCAAGTAACACCCCCTGAGATAATGGATTTTTAAAAGCAAATAAAGCTGCATCCACTTGATGTGGATTCAAATCAACTTGTGAATCAATCAACGTTGAAGCAAGTGAATCAATAGTGTTATCAGCAGATTTTTTCGTAAGCAACCACGATAAGTATTGTTTTTGTTGACTCGATAGCATCACTGACATAAATAAATGTTTTATAAATATAAGATGCCAAATATCATAACATTAAAAAAGTTTTTCCTTTCAAACTTATCCACTTGATAAAATACAAAAAAATAAGGGGGTAAATACCCCCATGATCATCAAGAAAAATAAAGATAAATATTTCCATTAATTTATTGCCATTACACTCCCTTGCAACCCCTTTTGAATATCATCTACAAATCCATCTTGCTGATTAAATTTAGGTTTAGCCTTAATTTTTGATTCTGACTGCATTTGCTCACACTCTCCAACTTCCTCAGTATAAAACTCTTCAACTAAATCCAAGCCCTCCTCTGCATTCACCTCAAACCGTGCCTTGGCAAAGCATTGTCTCGCCATTTGATCCAATGCTGTTTGATTAAAACCCATCGCTTTGATTTGTTGATCAATCTCTTTAGCTGTCTGAATCGCTTGTTGCAGGCTGACTCCATCCCTCAGTGTCAAATCTACGTAATACACAGGAGTTCGATAACTTTGCGTGGTGGACTTACCTCTTAGGGTCAGTTGCAACGGTAGACATGACAGCAAACCATTCGATGCTGCATGGTAATAATTTAGCCGTGCTGCCAAAGTACGGATACTGTTAAAACCTGTGGTTCTAAAAATGAATGTACCGAGTTCATCACTTTCATCCAAATTGACATGTAAACGCCCATAGGGCTTGCAGTTTCCTCCTTGTGCTAATGAGCATAAGTCTGGTGAAGGGCATGGTTGCTGCTCAACACCCTGATTGGTGAGTCGCTGGCAGGTTTCACCATTACCTACACAGACAGGTCGCCCAGTCTGTCGGTCAAACAAAGTGTACTCAGCTCTAAGATTCAAATCAGGATCATTGAAGATCATCCGTACTGGAATGGTACGGAGTTTTTGATTCGGTGCTTTACTGCGTAATTGCTCATCAAGCGGATGCTTAATCCACCCCTCCTTGCTTTGGATTTGACTGGTAATGGTAAATTGGTCGTCCTTTTCAGGCAGTCGTTTACCGTTCTTTTCAACAACTTTACCAATACTAATACGTCCAAGGATCGGTGGTGTGATTGCTAAACCTTTAATCATGATAATTTTCCTCTAAATAAAATTTTACTGTTGACCCTTTGTTATGTAAGCAAATACAAAACCGTTTAAAGATCAGATGAAATGCAAAGACCGCCATTGTTGGCCTACCGCTCCTTCGGGAGTCGGTAGGTCGGGGGTGGTTTTTTGCGCTTTTTTGAAGACTGGAAATATTGATGTGATGGATTCAGTCATCGGTATAGATCTGAAAACGTCGTGTTCCTGCCTTGTTTTGCGGAAACTGCTCAAGCATTTCTGGGTGAAGTTTGAGTAAGGCTTTACTGTCTAAACAGATTGAGTCTTTGGATTTCTTCCACGTCACCGAACCATTCGCAAAGGTTGCTCGTTCAGCATCCTTCATCAACATCTGGATTTGATGCTTAATTTGATCAAAGTTATTTTGATGCTGCTCAATGTCATGCTTTTCTTGAATCAGTTGAGCAAACAATTGATTGGCTTGTTCGTTATGACTCAAGTCTTCAACAGTTAATGGAATATGTTGTGGATAGAGCTGCTGTATAGCTTTGGCTGCCGACTCACTGGCATCCACATCAGGTGGCGTGTCTTTTTCCACACACTCCCAGAAGTAACGTTCCGCATTGATGATATGTTTGATCACGGATTCGGAGCGCGTCACTTTGAAGATTTTGGTTTCATGCCCACAAATCAGCACACAAATATGTGCTGCCTTTTTGCCTGTTACAGCGAGTTGATGTTGCACCTGACACAGTACGTATAAAGGCACGCCATCTCGCCATAACTTTGCTCCATATTCTCCTGCGGTTTTGCATTCTAAAATCTGTACTTCCTCACTACCTACTACCGAGTAATCTAAGTTAGCCAGCATAAAATGCTTATCCTCATCAGGATGTTGTAGTACGGCATTGATACGACGGACTTTGTTGTTGGTATGCATGCTGTAGTACTCAGCCACCAATGGCTCTAGCTGTTTGCCCCAATATAAAGGGGCATGACCTGCGCTTTCATCTTCAATGGATTGTTTGACTCGACCTGTCTTGATCATCCATAGTTCAAGCATCGACATATAGGGATTGAGTCCACACGCTGCGGCACAATCACTACTACCGATGCCTTGACGACGTACTTCAAGCCATTCTGCTTGAGTCATGTATTTGGTATTGACCAAGCGTTTGGCTGTGAATAATTTTGGGGCAATAAATGGAGTACTTGCCTGTTGAATGGATGGATTTAAAATTGCGGTATTCATATTGAAGTCCTAATTATTTTGCTATGTAAAATGATGGGGATCACAAAAAATGGGCATAAAAAAACCACAGCCTAAGCTATGGTTTTAATAATTTTTAAAATTCGAAATTCCATTTAAAAATGCTTAGTTAGGTCTAACTTTCCATGATTGAAAAATGCATATTTCGTACTATGCAAGCATGTTAAGTGCCTGTTCCAATCCTCGTTGTTTGATCGATGCGCCAGCACCAAACCAAGCTGAATCGAGTCGATGATCTGTACTCATGGCACGTCTTTCATGATCAATAAATTCTGTAATTGAACACAGTAATCCATAGGCTGTTCCTTTAGCAGAACTCAACTCTGCACCACGTCCCTGACCATTAAACATGTCCATTGCTTTAGTCATCGCCTTCGCATTTGGCTCAGCTTTTTCCTTGGCATTTGCCTGTGCTGCCTGAGTCGCAACATCACGGTAAAACTGAATAATATTTTCTTCCTGATCTGCAATGCTCATTGTGGTGTTATTAAATACCGCATCAAAGAAAGCAGCTGCTTCTCCTTGGGTGACTCTACGCTGGCTGAGCTGCTTCATTTCGTACATGTGTTCATCCCATGCACGTACTGAAATGCCCAATTGCTGTTTGACTTTATCTGCATCAAACTTGGTACTATGCGGAACTTTCACTACACCTGCATTACTGTTCTGACCACGTAAAGCAATCGCCAAGGTGTTGTTGCAGACAACACGAATGGAGGTGAATTGTGCTGTTGTCGCAAGCGTACCGTCACATGCAGTTGCAAGAAGAATATAGCCATTACTGACATCCTTGCCTTTAAGTGCAGTAGATTGACCTGTACGTGCCAGCGCCCAGAATTTCTTGCCACCTTTAAGCACGCCTGCGGTTTCCAATTCAAAGCCTGATTGTTCAGTTAGATCACGATAGAACTCTAAGATCTCACGAGGTTGGACTTCCTGAAAACGTTGACTGACCACTGACAAAGGTGCATGAGTATCAGAACGGTACAGTACACGCTGGTCTTCATACGGCATGATGATGCTTTGCCCACGTTCATTCTGTGCCATATAACTGACATTGGATGACTCGATACGCCAGTCCATGCCTGCCTGCTGTGCCCAGACCTCAATCGGTTGGTTTTGACTTAGTTGATTCCCTAGCCCATGCCAAGGGGTATCACCGACATAAGCCATTTGTTCAAGTAAATGTGCCATAGATATATTCCTTTTAAATTGAAATTTGAATGTGTACTGATGTGATTAATGCAAAAGATGCGTTGGGAACTTTTGGTAGCAGTTTTGGCAAAAGCATAAGTTCTGCTGTGTTGGAGCACTTTGTTCTGTGAGCGAATTCAACACCCCACCGATTAGGGTTCCTGCGATTCCACCAACAATCGGCGGCAAATTGAAAGACTTCGCTACCGTGGTTCCTAATGCCGCTAATGTGGCTGGTGTTCCAAGACTGGATAAGGCTGTATTCGATTGTGATGGATTTGCTTCAATCAATATGACATTTGTTGAATTGCAACAGGGACAGCTCAAGCTCATGGCTCGACTCCTCAATTTCAGAGCATAAAAAAGCCTGCTCGAAGGCAGGCTTTGATTCCTTATTTTCATGCAAACTCAAAAGAGCTTCATGATTCTCATTAGGATGTTATGTATCTCAAATTATTTGGAATAGGATTAATAACTTATCTCTTTAATTCCTCTACGCCATCCAACATTGAATTGACCTATGCCAAATGTCTTCATCTTAGGAGAAGTTTTTACACGCATGTGCTGACCTTTCTTATCAGGATTTGCCAAGTAATTGGCTGCACGAATTGCATTCTTAACTTGTAATGGTTGATCACGATAAATCATACCTATACCCAACAGTCCATTCGTTTCAAACTTCTTTTTATTCTCTTCGGTATTACAGTTGTAGTATGTCCCTTGATTCATGGTTATGACTTCCCAGCATTGACCAACCATTTTGGCTAAAGCAGAATCTTGCTGATGTTGATTGCCATCATAAATGAGTAAAAGGTGACAATGATATCCTTTAGTAATACCCTGTTCTAAAGCCCATGCATAGCCCTGCAAGTCTGAAAAACAACCATCCTGATTAGCGATGCGATTCCTTAAAATAGCCAGTACCTCAGAAAAATTCTCAATATCCCAGTTTTCCTGATGCTTTTGTAAAATACTCAGGTCTACTCTTACAAAGAGTAATCTTGAGTAATGGGTTAAAAGCTTCTTTAAGCAATCCTGTAGCTTTATTGCATTGCATTCTTCTCGACGTTGAAATTCAATTCTTTCACATAAAGCAGATTTCATCTCATATTGAATCAAGCTTTGAATATGGAAGATATGGTGTTGTTCAAATTTCAAGATATCTTCATACATCTGGAGGTCTAGCTTTTCTAGCACATAGTCTACAAGTATGAGGACTCTTTTCATTATTCTTATCACATGTGAATATGCGAAGCCTTCACGATAAACCTGCTTAAACAAAAGAACAGCTTCTAGCAGCTCATTCCTAAACTCTTCGTCAGCATCTATATAGTTTTCAAAATAGACACTCTCAAGAAAGTTCTCGATAGAAATCAGTGAAGATGACTCATTGATTAAAGGTACATTCTGGGACATTTGGATTCTCACTTGGAACAAAAGGTTCATATGTAAGTGAGAGATGTAAAATTTTACTAATCTTGACTCTGAGTAGGATGTGTGGTCATCCTACTCCTCTAAAATGAATCATAGACTTTAAGACATATAATACTGATAAATATTAATCACTTAAGATAACCCAACTCATAAAAACATACAGCTCTATAAGATATATATATGATTATATTAATAATATATTTTACCTGCTTAAACTCCCCCCTAATTTTAGCCATATCATCGTCGATACTACCCTGTAGAGCGTTGGATCTTTCATAATTTACTAATAAACAATTGAAGCTAAAGTTACATCTTTTTTATTGGCACATATCGCATTGTAAATTCCCTCATAAGTTTAAAGTTCTTCGTTAAAAGGAATTATCAGTACCTCCCCCCCCTGTTACCCCTTATCTTTAAGCGGGAAAAACCCTCTAGATCTACATAAATACTATTAAAAATATTTTTATTATTCATCTTAAAACTAAATAAAAATTAAAAATATTTCGCTAAAATATACACATAAAATTCTACATAGTGATTTTAATAATGATACATGATCATAAAGGCCAAAATTTCCAGATCAACACACTTTTAGTAAATCATAGAATTAAATTTAGTGAGCGAGAGATTGAGTGTGGAATTAATATTTTTAATTTGAACTATCACTTTGGGACAAGTAGTAACTCTTCACTTTTACAAAAAGATTTGATTTTAACAAATTTCATTAGTAACCAAGAGCCGGTGGGAAATGCTGTCAATTATTTGATTGCAAGCATACAAAATACATTAGTTCCTACCGACGCTTTAAATTGGATTGAAGAAGATAATTACCGCTTACTTATATGGTTACTCAATCGCTTATCAACTCAATACAACCGTTTAATTGTTATTTATGGTATTAACAATCTATATAAGACTTTCTTATACAATATTGATGGAATTAACATTTCTATAGATGAAAAAATATTATTCCTACAAAACTGTCTTTCTTTCTGGAATGTAAACAAATTATCTGACCAAGAAACAAAATGGCTAGATCCATTGAACTCAGCACAACTAGCATGGGCATGGCAATATCTGGCTAAACACGGCCTACAAATTGAATGCTTCAACTTTACTTATAATGATCAGTCAAAATATATGTCCATCTTAGCTTGCTTGGATAATCTCTCTTATGGAACTTCTGAATCCAAAGAACTGATTCTTCTCAAAATGAAAAAAACATGGAGTCAAAAGAAATTTCGTGATTCTGGAAAAGCAAAAAAGCCCTACCATCTACCATTGACAATTGAGACTCAAGCACAGCTTGAAGAATTGGCTAAATTGAAAAACATGAATAAAAGTAAAGTTCTGGAAGCAATTATTTTAAAAGAGTTTAATGAATTTAAACTCAAATAAAGTGTACTCATTTGTACTAGTCCAGACCTGACCTGACCTGACCTGACCTGACCTGACAGATATTGATATCCTATTAAGTCTGTCAGAGAGAAAGTAATTAATCCATGTTTAACAAAATTTCTCGTAATATCTCTGGCTGGGTTCTCAACTCATGGATAATGGTCTCAGCAATATACACACCACTGTAAGGCATTCTATACTTGGATTTTTCCATCTCTTTGGATGGGTCTTTTGCCTTGAGGATTTGATTGATGCTTTTCAGTTCTAGCTGTAATTTTTCTATTTTTTTCGCTATTGAAGCTGGCTTTCTTCGCACACCGTCTGACTCAGCATTAGCTTGCTTCACCGACTGCTTACCCTGTTGCTCCAGTTGCTTGAGCAATTTTTGCTTAAGTTCAAATTCAGACTGGAGCCATTCAACATCATAAACCTCAAAGGCTTTGACTAAATCATCAATAATAAAATTAACTGCTTGATTCGGATTCTTCCATTTACCTTGTAAAGCTACCTGCTCTCTTAAGATGCGATACAGAATTTCCCGCCTTGGATATAAATGCTTTTCATAGCGTGCTTTGACTGCTAGCACTGCCTTTGCACTTTTGGCAAGTTGCTTATTATGGATAGACTCCAATCCACCCAGCAATTGCACATAGGCAATTAAAATATCTGAAAATCGTTTTTTGAACATTTTTATAGGCAAGCTGTTTACATCAATCCTTAACGTATTAAGCTGTGTTAAAAGTTCAGCTATTTGAAAAGGCTTAAAAGGAATAGTTTCTCCCATTATTTCTTGACGAAAAGCCATGAGCTCACTCAGTGGAAAATCATTCTGCTGCATTCTTCTTATGATTTTTTCTTTTTGATCAACATATGTTTGATTCTCATCTGCTATTGACTCATCACCCAGTTCACACTGATAGTAGTAGCAAAAGTTGAACCATATGTCCCGTTCAAGCAGACAGAGGTCTGATAATTTATTATTAGTCATAATTTATTAAAATACAGATAATTACAATAGAATAATACTACTATATTTCTAAATATGAGTACTGCTCTATTTTAAACCTTTTCTAAATTTTATAGTTACCCCATCAACGAACTGAACTAATGGTTTTAATATTATAGGTTGATTCCCAGCCAATATTTAAAGTTAAAAATTAGTTCTTTTATCTATTGTTTTGATTACAAGAGGATCACAGATATGGGCTACTTAACATCCAAAGAAATCCGCCATAAACTCAAAAATTGCTCTGCATCAACTTTATGGCGTTACCAACAACCTAATCAAAAAATGTTCGAGCAACCAATGCCTCAACCTATTAAGAAATGCGCTGGCTCTACTAGCCTTTGGGATGAAGAAACGTTTAACGAATGGCTAATCAAATATTTCAATAACAACCAAATGAGTAATCTGTCTAGCTAGACAGATTACTTAATTTTTTCCACCATTTTTTATAAGCCTTCGACATCTCTTTTTGATAATCATAATAGTCATATGTCCCCTGTTCCCCAGGCATCACATGACCAACCATCAGTTCCGCAACATCCCTACTTGTAAACGCACTGAAATTTGTCCTTGCTGTACGCCGTAAATCATGCATAGACCAATGATCCATTTCAATTTTATAATTCTTCCTTGCAAATTGCATGAAGTTATAAGGGGTATCTGTTGGCCCACTACGCCCCATTGGCTCTTTGCCATTTTCATGTGGGAAAATGTATTCAGAATTACTCAAATCCATTGCAGACTGAAGCCACGGTTTGATCTCATCAATAATAGGTCGAACAATGTCCCCTTTACTTCCTCCTGTCTTATGATTTTCATACGGTACTGTCCATGTATTTTTACTAAAATCAAAATCTGATTTCCGTGCAAGCCTCAACTCACTATATCGATTACCATAAAACAAACATAACTTGAGAAATAAAACATTCCTTAATGATGTTCTAGACTCATCACAAATTTTAAAAATTAAAGACAACTCATCATCTTGTAATACTCGAACAGTTTTATTTTTCTTAATATTTAAGTCACGCTTTCCAGTGATATGTCTTATGGGATTTTGCTCAATTAATTTTCGATTAATCCCCCAATCCAAACACTGCTTTGTATTCGTAAGAATGCGATCAGTAATTGATGGCGACTGTTTAAATTGCTCTTCTAGTAAATCTAACCACATGTGTAATGTAATTTGCTCGGCAGGGATTTCCCCCAACTTAGGAAAAACATATAGTTCAAATGATCTTAAATATTGATCTGCATTTTTTTTGTTTGGAATACTATATTTCGTATGCCACTCACGAAATAACGCTTCAAAAGTTATAGCCTCTGTGATCTTGTGAAGTTCTACTTTTTTATGAATACGTGGATCATGTCCCTTTTCTAAAATTGCTTTCATTTTCTGCAATTCAATACGAGCTTCTTTAAGGCTCATATTTGGATAGGTTCCCAAGTCTAAACGAGCTTGCTTATCGTTATATCGAAAACGCATCTGGAAAGTGAGCTTTCCTTTTTGAGAAACACGAACGCTCAATCCATCTTGATCAGGCTCCGTATGTATTGCTGAACGTTCACGATCTAGATTCTTCTTAAGCCACGTATCTGTTAAAGGCATTTTACTCCACCTGTGTACATATTTTTTTCAAATAGAAAATTCTAGAAAATATGTACACACATATGTACACAAACATACTGACTAGACTTGAAATCTATTGAACGGGGTTGAAAGACATATCAGACAAAGAATAACAATATTTTTATATTTTTACAGTACTTACGATGGTTTTATTATTATATTTGAAATAGGTTAAATGGACTTGAAATGGTGTCAAATATTTGGGTGGGAAATAATCGCGAAAGTACGTCGCTGTGCGACCTGCGCCGCTAACTCATCTTTAAAACTCATGCAAGACACCTACTGCAGAACCGCAGTGTATAAGATCAAAATAATCAATATGAAAAATTGGCGTAATTGTAGCAGATTTAAATCAATTTTATTGATTGTTGATATGTTCTAATTTATGCACAATTGAAAGTATTGTTATCTTTTTAATCTATATCTTTGCTTCGGATTTTTCGGCTTATCAGGAATGGTACGTTTAATCAGACCAGCTTCTAATGCAGGATTTAACTAATTCTTTTGGAACGTTGCTCGATGAGTTAATCCGACCAATTGCATCAACTCAGCGAAAGTACTGTCTCCTTGCTTCATTGCTGAAATTAACCTTTGAACTTGATCGCTCACTTGAACGGTAGCATGATTGCTAACTTAAGCCGAATGTTTAAACAACTCTTCTAAACGCTCAACATCCATAGGCAAGCCTAATAAATAACCCTGTAATTGCTGACAGCCTAAACGGGTTAAAATTTCTGCTTGCAATGGTCTTTCCACCCCTTCAGCAGTCACAGTTAAACCTAGTTTAATCGCCAATTGAATAATACTTTCTAAAATTAATTCTTCTTTACTGTCCGAACACAAATCTAAAATAAAAGCACGGTCAATTTTCAACTCATCGACTGGCAATTTTTTCAAATATAAGAAGCTCGAATGTCCTGTACCAAAATCATCAATCGCCAATTGAATCCCCATTTGACGCAAACGCTCAAAACTACGAATACTCGATTCAATATGATGCATTGCCGTGCTTTCAGTCACTTCAATCATCAGGTGTTGGGGTTGAATCTCATAGCGTTTAAACAAGTTTTCTAAAGTCGAAAATAAATGCTTATGTTCAAACTGCACTGCCGATAAATTCACAGCCACAGGGAATAACGGTGCGCCCCATCTTTCCCAAATTTGAATTTGTTTAAAGGCTTCTTCTAGCGTCCAATAGCCAATTTGAATAATCAACCCCGTCTTTTCAGCCCCTTTAATAAACATATTTGGTGTAAGTAAACCATGCACGGGATGATACCAACGAATTAAAGCTTCTACGCCACAAACTTTATGGTCAGTGGCTTTAAACTTTGGCTGATAGAACAGCTTCAATTGTTGTTGTTCAGCTGCTTTATATAAATCATTAATCAACTTACTTTGGCTTTTGGTCTCAAGTAACTCTAGATCATAATTAAAGACTGAACTGGTGTTACGCCCCTGATATTTAGAGGTCAGCATCGCCGCATCGGCATTCATTAAAATATCTTGCAAATTGGTGCCATGCTCTGGATACATCGCTATGCCAATACTGCCTGAGATATTAATGACCTTATCCTCAATTATGAAACTTTGCTGAATCAATTCCAATATTTTTTCAGAAATAACGGTGGCTTCGGCAATATCGGTATGTTCTATCACTAAAAGAAATTCATCGTCACCAATTCTTATTAACTGGGTATTTTCACCTAAGTGGGATTGCACTCGTTTAGACAACTGAATCAGCAATTGATCGCCAACATGGTGCCCAAATACATCATTCACCGCTTTAAAGCGGTCTAAGTCGATATATAAAAACGCAATTTTAGTATTTTTTTGCCTATGCTCAGAAAAAAGCAATTGTGCATATTCAGCTAAATATAAACGGTTGGGCAATTTGGTCAGATTATCTTTGAGTGCCTGATCGGCTAATTCTCGATTAGCCAAAGACAATTGTTTGCTTTTTTCTTCTAAGCGCAGCTCCAGCAGAGATACGCCCACCGCAGCAGCAAAAATCAGACTGGTCACTAAAATAACCACCAACAGGGCTGGTTCTTGCTCGATCTGGAAATGACTTGATTGAGGCAAATCGGCTGTAGAGTAAAAATGCAGTGCTTCCATGCCTATATAGTGCATGGCAACAATGCTCAGACTCATGAGCACCGCGATGAAAATTTTATATTGTGCCTGACGCTCCATTCTGCACTTGGAGCGAAACATAAACCAAAAGGTAAGTATTGCTCCACCAATCGCTACTAATACAGATAGCAAAACAATCGTGGGATCATAATAACTACGGTAACCTTCTACCTGAATTCCCATCATGCCCGTATAGTGCATGCCTGAAATGCCCAACCCCATCAAAATGCCGCTAAGGATCAAACGCGCCACAGGCAAGGTCGATTGTGTGGTCAGCCAAACCGCACACGTAGAGGCGATAAATGCAATAACAAAAGACAGGGTCGAAAAGCTAAGATCAAACTGATACGGCGCAGGTAATTGGCAGGCTAACATGCCCACAAAGTGCATACTCCACACTGCCGCACCTAGCAGCAAACCACTCATGATTAATGATATTTTTTTTAGTTGTTGTTGTACATTTTGAAAGAGCATTTGCTCAACAGACACTGCAAAATAACAGGCCAATACTGAGATTGCTACCGAGCCAATTACCAAGCTTAGATCATAATGTACATGCATTATTAGATGTGTCCATCTCTGTCATATTTTATTGTTTTTTGGTTACTCAATCTCACACTCTCTTATAAATAATAACTAAAAAGCAACCTGAACGGCGGATTGATCTAGCAAAGACCGCATTGATTTTAGAATCTAATACTATTCTGCTTTGGTCAATAGTCAAATAAATAATATATCGTCATGAAATAATGGCAATTTAAAACTGCGTATAGCTGTCTAACTCAAAACTATAAGCAGTTTGCCATTTTACTTTTAGCTTGAGGATAAAAAACCAGCAACTTTTAGTTGCTGGTTCTATTTTATTAAGATTGTAGCATTTTTTTATGGTTGATTCGGCTCAGATACACCTTTTTGTAACATGGCATAATCTTGCAACACCTGCGCTGCTTCAATCACAAAAGCTTCTTCCTCAGGCAAGGCAGGACGTTGTGCCGCCTTCATTTTGGCACGCGCTTCTGCCAAAGCATCAATGGATGCCTGATAGCTCTCCCAATTGGCAAATGGTTTCAAACCTGTTGCCTGACGGCGTTTGTTTTCCGCAGTCAGTGTTTGTTGTTCCAAAGCCAGCAACTCTGCT
Organism: Acinetobacter sp. KAM396; assembly: GCF_021602765.1. NCBI lineage: Bacteria > Pseudomonadati > Pseudomonadota > Gammaproteobacteria > Moraxellales > Moraxellaceae > Acinetobacter > Acinetobacter sp. KAM396. The sequence continues at coordinate 114,067 of NZ_BPPH01000002.1, read as the reverse complement.
CTGCGTTGTTCAATATCTAACACAATGCTTTTGCGATCTTCAGTTTGTTTGGCAATTTGCTTACGTTGTTCCAAATATTGAAATTGCGGATCAAGCGTGACACGTTGCTGTGACAATTGACCCAACTTGGTGATGTACGGCTGTACTGAACCTTCACGCTTAAATGGCGCAGTTGGAATGGTATCCCACTTCAAGGCATTTTTAGCTTTACGCTCACCAAACTCCTCATTGTAAATATCCACCAGTTTAATATCTGGAATCACACCTTTGTTTTGGGTACTTCCACCTGTAATACGGTAGAACTTACGTTGAGTTAAGGTCGCCTGCCCATAAGCTAAGGTGTCGAGTTGTACCTGCGCTGTACCTTTACCTGTGGTGGTGCTACCAATCACAATCCCGCGCTGATAGTCCTGAATTGCAGCAGAGTAAATTTCACTGGCCGAAGCAGAAGCAAGGTTAATCATCACTGCCAATGGGCCTGCATAAGTCTGTGCACCACCATCGTCATCTTCAAATACGCTCACGTTGCCATTGCCATCACGAATTTGCACCACAGGGCCTGATTTGATTACTTGCCCAAGCATACGTGCCACTTCTTCCAATGAACCGCCAGGGTTGTTACGTAAATCAATAATAATCCCTGCGACATTTTTGGCCGCCAAACTTTTCAGGGCATTGTTGGTATCTTCCGACACCGAGCGATATTCATTACCTGCACGACGCGCACGGTAATTCAAATAAAACGATGGAATTTCAATCACACCATAGGTATAAGTTTGACCATCACGTTTGATGTCAATCGTTCGTGAGCGAACTCCCGCATCTTCTTCCTGAATCACATCACGCACAATGGTCACATTACGCGCCTGATTCATCGCCGCACCCGCACCCAACAAACGCACAGTGACTTTGGTGCCACGTTTACCGCGAATCAGCCCCACAATTTCATTGCTCGGCCAACCCACAACATCCACCATTTTTTCGCCATCTTGCGCCACACCAATAATGCGGTCACCCGATTTCACCTGCCCTGTTTTACTGGCAGGGCCACCTTCAACAATGGTTTCAATTTTGGTGTAGTCTTCATTGCCTCGTTCAGGACGAATCGATACCCCAATCCCCTCAAGCTGCAAAGTCGTTTGACGATTCAGCTCCATCGCATCGACAGGTGGGAAATAATTGCTGTGCGGATCATAAGTCAGCATCATCGCATTCAAAGTTTTATCCAGCACATCATCGCTCTTTAAACGATCCATACGCTCTAACTGGCGGGTATAACGCTTAGTTAGAGTCTGAACTGGAGTCAAATCTTCTGGACTTGCCAAATCCTGACCATTGGTCAATTCAGGGTTGTCTTTAATGGCTTTTTGTTTTGCCAATTCTTCTTCTTTGCTAATGGTCAGATTAATGAGCTGCGACACCAGCATTTTTTGCCAATGTGTACGCATTTCTGCTTCAGTATTAAAGAACGGTGCTTTTTCACGATCTGTTTCAATCGTGACATTTGGCTGTTTTAAATTTTGTGGTTTTTTCAGCTCTGCCAACATGAAATGATAAAACTGTTTTAAGCGTTCACGATACTGTGCATGAATTTGATACGGCCCCGCCAAGTTGCCTGCTTTTAAAGAAGCACCAAAAGTTGAGGCATATTGTTTGCGGTATTGCTCAACTTCTTTAGCCAAAAACAAAGTATGGTCTGGGTCTAAACTGTCGATATAAAAATCAAAAATGCGCTGCGACGTTGCGGCATCTAAACGCTGATTTAAATAATGCTGACGATCGACCAAGGTCGCCAATTGACGCGAAACCAAAGCTTGTTCCTGCGTCGGCACAATACTGTTAGCAACGACAGCGGTATTATTGGCTGCAATTGCCTCGTTAATGGCGTGAGAAAAGAAAAAACCGCCAGTTGCTATTGCAACCGCACAAGCGATAGTTTGAAGTTTCATAAAAATATTTACGTCCTTGGTTTTTGACCAATCTCTGCTTTTCACAATGAATTGAGCAGATTCAAAATCTTATACAACTTAATTTGGGTCTGTCGTGTAGTTTTATCATAATCTGTGCTGTCAAAATGTAGCAAATCATTGCAGAATTCAGGTATTGTTTTTTTAATTGATAAAAATCGAATACGGACACCCAATATGATTGGCGCATTGATGCTCGACATCGCTGGCACAGAACTTACTCAAGAAGATATTGAACTATTAAGCGCTCCGCAAGTCGGTGGAGTTATTTTATTTGCCCGAAATATCCAATCTCCTGCGCAAGTACGCGCCCTGACTGATCACATGCGTCAGGTGCGCCCTGATATTTTAATTGCAGTCGATCAGGAAGGCGGACGCGTACAACGCTTAAAACAAGGTTTTACGCTATTGCCTGCCATGGGCCGATTTGGCGAGTTATATCAAAGCGAACCTGAACGTGCATTAGGTTTAGCCGAAGAATGTGGCTGGTTGATGGCCACCGAAGTATTAGCGGTAGGCATTGATTTTAGTTTTGCACCTGTTTTAGATCTAAATGGTGTCAGTGATGTGATTGGAGATCGTGCTTTTGCTGCCCGTCCTGCCAATATTATTGCTTTGGCAGAGGCTTTTTTAAGTGGAATGCATCGTGCGGGAATGGCAACCACAGGCAAACACTTTCCGGGACACGGTTCGGTTAAAGCCGACTCTCACGTTGCTGCCGCGATAGATTCACGTTCTTTTGCTGAAATTCAGCAACAGGATATGCAAACCTTTATCCAACTGCAAAATCAACTAGATGCGCTCATGCCTGCGCATGTCATTTATGATCAGGTCGACCCGAACCCTGCAGGTTTTTCTGAATTTTGGCTACAGCAAGTGCTTCGCAAAGACTTGGGCTATGATGGAGTAATTTTTTCGGACGATTTAAGCATGCAGGCCGCTTGTGTAGCAGGCGATGCTGATGCGCGTATTCAAGCCGCTTTGCTCGCAGGCTGTGACATGGGGCTGGTCTGCAACAACCGTGCAGCACAACGATTGGCTTTAAGTGCGATTGCCGATTTACCCTTGCCGAATCAGGCACGTTTAGAACGCATGCGCGGTAAAATCCCTGAGCCTAATGCGGAGTTTAACATTACTGAAGTTTTGGATTTAGGCGATGAATGGCGAAGCGTCCGTGATCGTATTTTGGCATTTAAAGAACAAAGTGCCACGCTACTCGCAGCGCAAACCAGTCACGACCCGACCGATTATTCAAGTGCCACTAAAAACGCTGCAACTTGAGATCACCACAAACTAACCACACGCCTTCACTTTTTCACAGCATTTATACGACAAAGGAACACGACAGCGTGTTCCTTTTTGATTATGATGAATTTATTCTATTTTAAGTATATGCCTGACACCGCAGCTTGAGTGTCAAAGCATGCCTAAAAAGACAACGACCACCATACAAACAATTAAGGTCTATACGAAAATGACAAAAACATTGCTGAACAGCAAAATCACGACAGAAAAAAGGACTAAAATGCACAACTCAGATGCCAAGCCAACTCACTCAGACACGACTGCATTGTCCAAACATCGGCATATTTCTTTTACCGCACATTATACGGGGTACATCTGGTATCAAATGGGGATTTCACATCCTGTATTTGCGACCCGTAAAGGCAAGTTTTTAGCCAAATTGGTACATCCTTTAGAAAACTGGGCAGAACGTCATGTGGGCGGCAGTATGCGCAACACCCTCAAACAACGTCATCAAATGATTGATGCTCACTTAACCGCACTAATTCAACAACATCCGCAATTACAAGTGCTCGAAATTGCTTCAGGACTGTCACCACGTAGCTGGAATTTTCGACAAAAATATCCTGAACTGAATTACCGTGAACTGGATTTGCCCGATATAGCGCAAATTAAAACCCAAGCGTTACGAGAAATTGACAACGATGCACCCGCAGTGCTCACCGCCGATATTTTTAGTGACTCCTTTCAACAAGTCTTTGAATATTTTGACCACTCGCAGCCCTTGGTGATTATTAGTGAAGGTCTAATTAACTACTTCACCAAAGACATGCTGCAACAGCTGTTAAATGGCATGTGTAACTACACCCAAGACTTTCCAGAACTGCATTATTTAACCGATATTTACCCTGAACCCGTCAAGAACAAGCTCGCCAACTTTATTTGGAACTGCAGCCGATTATTGAAATTTATGTCACGCAGTGCTTTCACTTTCCACTTTCAAACTCCGCAGGAATTAACTCAATTTTTTCAAAGCGCAGGTTTTGAGCAAGTGCAGCTACAACAACCAAAACTGTATTTTTCAAATACCTCTTTAGAAAAAACAACGACAGAACATTTAGGCGATTTAGTTTGGATGATTCATGCCTACAAAAAAAATAGCGTGGTTTAACACGCTATTTTGCTTCTATTTTCTTTGGATAATTTTAAACTAAGCAAACTGATTGCACCGACTAACAGACAAATTCCAAATTTTGTGCAGCCACTTTTTGACGTTCCACATAACGCAACAAACGCTCTGCCACCTCAAAACTACCATGCTTAAATAATGCACGTAATTGTTGCCCATCGCTTTCAAAAATTAAGCATTCAATGCTAAAACTACCTTCTTCATCCTGTAACTCTATGGCCAGATCTCGTTCATACTGTGCTGCTTGTGCCGCCAACGCTGCATTTTCAAAATTAAGCAATACACCAAAGAAGTTTAAATCCACAATATTTGTAGCAATTTTCAAATCAGAATAACGATATTGCAAATGGCATTGCGGATTTTGCACCCGAATACGCGCCTCACCACGACGTTCCATCGTCAACAACTGCGCACGTGTCAGAGGAATGATGCCATCTAAGTCCTGAATAGATTCATCGCTTAAAAAGGTCGCAAACAAATTCATGGTTTCTTTTCGGCGCTGTAGTTGCGGCACATGATCTGCATTGGCAATCATGGCAAACTCCATATTCGGGCACTGTAAAGCGAAATTGGCATTTTCATGCGGTAAGGTAAAACTATCATATTGCCCACACGCCACCAAAACCTTACATTGTGGAATAGGCACATTAGTTAAACGCAATAAACGGTTGCAGTTCACATCGTAGCGATCTTGCTCTGTGGCGGTAAAGTCGGCCATTTGTCGGTAAAACAAACGCTTTGCAGTCGGAGACATGCGAGTTTGTTCCATTTTGGCATGATTGACCAAGTACAAAATCACCGCCTGACCAAACTCATCCATGCGCTGCTCTTTCATTAAATGCAGCGATTCTTCAAGCAACATGCGCCAACTTTTACGGGTCTTTTGCATAACCCCCATTAAAATCATGCGGTCAATCAATTCAGGACGTTGATCTGCCAGACACGATGCCACCACCGAACCCAATGACATGCCCATGACGGACACTTTATCTAAGCCCACAATATCTAGCCAGTCACCCAACATCTGACCTAAATCATGCAGTTCTAGTGTTCCTGCCGACTCACCTGTTTCCACATTGGTCATTTGCTGATTGGCGCCCATAGATGGCATATCAATTAAAATAATTGGCCCAGCACGAAAGAGCTGTTCCACACAATATTTATACGAATTAAAGTTTTGGAATGCACCGCCAATAATCACAATTGGGGTTAAATGTGCGGTTTCTGGCTGAGCAATTGCCATGTACTCCACTTTCCAACCATTGATCCAAGTGGTACGAGCGGGTTGTTTAAAGCTGTGCTTATCGTAAATATCAAAAAAACAGACATGCGAACTTGCGTCCTGTACATCCGTATCCATCTGGATCATGGAATTCATATTCCTTACCTCCATGCGTATTTTATTTTTATTGTGCAAGTGTTCGTAATTGAACGATTACCCACTTATCTGAATTAAAGTGGCATCCTGCTTATTGTTGTGAATGACATCAATGTCGTTATCGCATCATTCTATACAGGTGCTGATTTTATACGCAAGATTTTCTATGACCGCTCATCTACTTTTAAATCATGAAGCATTTCAAAATATTTATTTTAAAGATGAAAGCATTGAAAAATATGTAAAGATTGAACAATTTAGTCAATTTTCTGCCGAGATGCTTCATTGTGCAGGCACAGACTGCTAATATCGAGTTGAAATTTCTAAGTGATCAAACCGCTATGCAAGAGTCTATTGAACAATATATGCAAACGGTAGGACAACAAGCACGCCAAGCCTCTCGTGTCTTAGCAAGCGCTTCTACCCAATCTAAAAACAATGCGTTATCGGCTATTTATACGGCATTGGAAAATAGCGAGTCCGCTATTTTAGCTGCCAACCAAATTGATATGACCAAAGGTCGTAACAACAACTTGGATAGCGCACTGCTTGATCGCTTAGAACTTAACCCCGCACGCTTTAAAGGCATGTTACAAGGTCTAAAAGATGTGATTGGCCTCATGGATCCAATTGGAGAAATTACCGATATGGCTTATCGCCCATCAGGTATTCAATTGGGTAAAATGCGGGTGCCACTAGGTGTGGTGGGTATGATTTACGAATCACGTCCCAACGTGACCCTAGAAGCGGCGTCTTTAGCGTTAAAGTCAGGCAATGCGATTATTTTACGTGGTGGTTCTGAAGCTCTGGAATCGAACCAAGCGATTGCTGCTGCAATTCAACACGGTTTAAAAACTTCGGGTTTGCCAGAAACATCAGTGCAAGTGATTAACACTTCAGATCGTGCTGCTGTTGGGCAATTAATTACCATGTCTGAATATGTAGATGTGATTGTGCCACGTGGCGGTAAAAGCCTGATTGAACGCATCAGCAATGAAGCACGTATTCCCGTGATTAAACATTTGGATGGTAACTGTCACGTATTTGTAGAAGCACAGGCCGATTTACAAAAAGCTCTGCCTATTGCGCTGAATGCCAAAACTCATCGTTATGGTGTCTGCAATGCGATGGAAACCTTGTTGGTTGACGAAGCTGTTGCTGCACAATTCTTGCCACGCATTGCCGAACTGTATGCAGAAAAACAAGTCGAATTACGCGGCTGCCCTGCAACCCAAAAGATTTTGGGCACAAGTGTCAAAACAGCAACCGAAGAAGATTGGTACACCGAATATTTAGGCCCAATTTTGGCAATTAAAGTGGTTACAGGAATTGATGAGGCAATTGACCATATCAATAAATATGGTTCACATCATACCGATGCCATCATTACTGAAAATTTTAGTTTAGCGCGTCAATTCTTGGCTGCAGTAGATTCAAGTTCAGTCATGATTAACGCTTCTACCCGCTTTGCTGATGGTTTTGAATATGGTTTAGGCGCTGAAATTGGAATCTCTACCGACAAAATTCATACCCGCGGCCCTGTTGGTTTAGAAGGTTTAACCTCACAAAAATGGGTGGTGTTTGGTGATGGTCAAATCCGCCAATAAAATCAATCTGTAATTTTGTAATAGCCAAACATAATGTTCAGTTTTACAGAAAGCTGAACATTATTCCATTCTTTTGAACACACTATTTTAAGACACAGTTCCACTACACATTTCTATCTCGCGCTCACTTAAAATAAAAATCACCATCAAGATTAAAAAAATCATCAAAAAGAGTGGCGATGCTTATGTTTTATTATTTAATTATTAGTACCTTTGCTTTGGCACTTTTGGTGTCATTCATTGTCATGCGTTTGTTTTCTAACTCCATCAATGCAATTTTGGCGCGTATCATTCACGACCCAATTCATGAAGCATGGGCAAAGTACACTAAATTTGCAGGTATGGTGGTCGGTACATCTTCAGGCATTCGTATTTACGATATGGAAAAATACATTACGCCACTTACTTATGCCGAAAATGACAAAAGAATTGTGATTGAGCTGACGCAAGAACGCTGGGTATTGGAAATTTACCGCACGATTATTGAAACCTTACAAGGCTTGGCGTGGATGATGTTGGTGTTTTTTATGGTGGCACTGATTGCTTATGTGATTGTCCGTTGGTCAGAAATTAAATACGCTGCCAAATCAAAATAAACTGACAAAAATTGAGGAAATAATTTAAAACAGTTTGCCACACGCCTAAAGAAAGAAGTGTGCTATGTTAAGAGAATACAACAGAAATTAAGCAGTAATTAAAACCATCATTTCATCAAAAAATGAAAGTTTCGGACTGATAAATTTTAATTATTTCTGATTTCATGGTCGATAATGCTTAAGTCTAATCTCCTAAAGTCTATCTAGGAGCAATAAAAAACACATGATAAAACATATGTCATGATCAAGTTTACAGCGTATTAGATTGCTATTTGCATAACTTGCAATGCAGCTTGATTGACTAGGGATAACTTCAATTAGAATTCGGGTACATAAAAGTGACTACATCAGTATTAGTGATTAACTGCGGATCTTCTTCTATCAAATATGCGCTTGTATCTGAAAGCGTTGGAGATCGTATCTTTGGTTTGGCAGAAAATCTAGGTTCTGCTGATGCACGCATTAAAGGTGTTACCGTAGGTGGTGAACCTCTCGAACTTTCTATTCCACATGCTGACCATGAAAAAGCATTGGAAACTATTCTTGGTCGCTTATCTCAATATAAGCCTCAAGCTATTGGTCACCGCGTTGTACACGGCGGTACTTTAACCAAAGCAGAATTATTAACCGAAGAAATCGTGCAACGTATTCGTGAAGCAACTCCGCTTGCACCTTTACACAACCCTGCACACTTGGTAGGTATTGAGGCAACAATGCGTTTGTTCCCTGAACTTCCGCAAGTGGCTGTATTTGATACTGCATTCCACCAAACCATGCCTGCACGTGCATACCGTTATGCAGTACCTAAATTCTTATATACCGACCACAACGTACGTCGTTATGGCTTCCACGGCACAAGCCATGCTTACGTTTCAGAGCGTGGTTCAGAGTTGGCTGGCAGCTTTAAACAAGGTGGTTGGTTAACTGCTCACTTAGGTAACGGTAGCTCGACTTGTGCAATTTGGAATGGTCAAAGTGTAGATACGTCTATGGGCTTAACCCCACTTGAAGGCTTGGTGATGGGTACGCGTAGTGGCGATGTAGACCCAAGCTTACACAGCTTCCTTGCAAGCAACTTAGGTTGGGATATTTACAAAATTGACAAAATGCTGAACAGCCAAAGTGGTTTACTTGGTTTGTCAGGCTTATCGAATGACATGCGCACCCTCATTGAAGCATCTGAACAAGGTAACGAAGATGCAACGCTTGCCATTGAAGTATTCTGCTACCGTTTAGCTAAATCTTTAGCTGCACTTAGCTGTGGTTTACCACGCTTAGATGGCTTATTCTTCACAGGCGGTATTGGCGAAAACTCTGCTTACATCCGTGAAAAAACTGTATCTTACTTGCCACACTTTGGCTTTAACTTCAGCAAAGAACGCAATGACAGCTTAAAACGCGGTACTGAAGGTCGTATTGATGCCGGTACAGGCGGTCCACAAATTTGGGTTGTACCAACTGACGAAGAAGGCCGTATTGCGAAAGAAACTGCGCAAGTTGCAGAGGAGCTAAAGTCAGCTGCAAAAAAGTCTGAATGTGACGCTGCGATTGCTTAAGCAATCGTACTGCTCAGCCACTTTCAATCAGTCCCTTTACGATTTAGAAAAAATTATGAAAACAATACTTTTGGTTCCTACAGAAATTGGTGTTGGTTTAACATCGGCATGTTTAGGTTTAATTTACGCTTTGGAATGCCAAGGCGTAAAAGCAGGTTTCTTAAAACCTTTTTCACAAGAATTACAACCTGAAGCAGACCGCACGACTGCGTTGTATCGTCACCTGTTCAAGCATGAAACAGTTGAACCGATTTCTTATGCTGCACTGACTGAGCGTTTAAAAAATGATGAAAATGACGAATTGCTTGAAGATGCAGTTCGTTTACATCGTGAAATTTCTAAACATCACGATATTATTATTGTCGAAGGCGTGTTGCCAAACGGACGTGATCCATTTGCAACTGAATTGAATGCAAATTTGGCCAAAGCACTGGATGCAAAAGTCATTATTGTGAGCAATGCCGACATCAACAATCCTGTTAAAACAGCGTCAAAAGTAGACAATCAATTCCGTTTCTTTGGTGGTGCGTCTGGTGAACGTACTGCGGGCGTATTGTTCATGCGCACCAAAGGTTTGCCTGAAGGTTCTGCACAAATTCCTGTTACGCTAGATCCAAATTTACGTTTAATTAGCGACACCAACCAATTTGTCAGCAAAATTCAGACCACACATCCAATGATTGGTAAAGACTGCATGCCAGTGATTGGCTTAGTGCCTTTTAGCAACACTTTAAGTGTGCCACGCATGTCTGACTTAGCTGCGCACATTTCAGCAGAATGGATCAACCAAGGTGAAGCAACACAGCGTCGTGTATTACACAGCAGCTTAATTGCATCAAATATTGAACACGAAATGCATAAATTTGTGGCAGGCGAACTCATTGTTAGTGGTGCTGATCGTGTCGATGTATTGCTTGCCAGCAGTTTAGCTAGCAGCAATGGCATTCCACTTGCAGGTTTGGTGTTAACTGAACAAAAAGCGCCAAGCGCAGCAGCATTAGAATTCTGCCAAGCAGCTATGAAAAATGGCTTGCCAATTTTACATACTAAATTAAGCACATTTGAAACAGCGCAACAGTTGTTAAATCTTAGCAACGAAATTCCTGTAGATGATACTGAACGAGCAGAACAAGTTACACGTTTTGTAGCTAGCCACATCAATCAAGAGTGGTTGTCTCATTTAATTAGCGATTCGTACAAACCACGTTTATCACCTTCTGCATTCCGTCATGAATTGGTGCAAAAATCAATCGCAGCTAAAAAACGTATCGTGCTTCCAGAGGGTGATGAGCCACGTACCGTTCAAGCCGCAGCGATTTGTCAATCACGTGGTATTGCTCACTGCATATTATTAGCAAAACCAGAAGCGGTAGTTGATGTTGCCAAAGCACGTGGTATAGAGCTTCCACACGACTTAGAAATCATTGATCCTGACTTGATTCGTGAAAATTATGTCGAAAAAATGGTGGAAATGCGTAAAGGCAAACTTACTGAAGATCAAGCACGTGAACAACTGCAAGACACCGTCGTATTAGGTACGATGATGTTAGCACTTGATCAGGTTGATGGCTTGGTGTCTGGTGCTGTACATACTACAGCCAATACAGTTCGCCCTGCGTTCCAGCTCATTAAAACTGCACCTGATTATTCATTGGTATCTTCAGTATTCTTTATGCTGTTACCTGATGAAGTCTATGTGTACGGTGACTGTGCGATTAACCCAGACCCAGATGCAGAACAATTGGCTGAAATTGCGATTCAGTCTGCAGACTCTGCAAAAGCGTTTGGTATTGACCCACGTATTGCCATGATTTCTTACTCAACGGGTACTTCAGGTGCAGGTGCTGACGTCGAAAAAGTAGCGAAAGCGACTGAAATTGCAAAACAGCGTCGTCCTGACTTACTGATTGATGGTCCATTACAGTACGATGCGGCATCGGTTGAAAGTGTTGGTCGCTCTAAAGCACCGAACTCTCAAGTTGCAGGTCGCGCCAATGTGTTCATTTTCCCTGACTTGAACACAGGTAACACGACATATAAAGCAGTACAGCGTTCTGCCAATGTGGTGAGTGTTGGTCCAATGCTACAAGGCTTGAATAAGCCAGTGAATGACTTATCCCGCGGTGCATTGGTAGATGACATTGTGTTTACCATTGCATTGACTGCGATTCAGGCAGAGCAACAAGCAGCTCAATAATTCGTAAAGTTAAGTTTTACAAACCACCTGATTGAAAAATTGGGTGGTTTTTTTATCCCTCTCTGTAGATTCATAGATCACTACAAATAAATCGCTACAAAAATTGATTAACGCCATCCAATGAATTTTTCAAAACCTCTGCGCCAACCACACCGTATGTCCTGCACAATCCTGATCTTCCGCGAGCATTTTCACAACTTTAAAGCCATGATCTTTTAACAATTGTCGATACTCATCCTGCGACAAACTGGCATGATAAAGTGCCTCACCAAACATTTCCCCAATCGCCTCGCCCGCAGCAGGTCCACTGCTAAACATTAATACTGTATTGCTGGTAGACCACAGCGCAAATTTCTCGACCATGCAGCGCTGATCGTTTGGCGTTAAATGAAAAAAGCTATCCCACGCCAAAATACCATCAAAGCACTGATTCAAATTCACTGAGCGCATATCGGCTTCAATCCAACACTGTGTAGGAAAATGTTCACGTGCCATTTCCAGCATGGTGTCTGAACTATCTACCCCTGTAAGTTGATGCCCATGTTGCAATAGATACGCAGCAATTGGACGCCCCGAACCACAGCCTAAATCTAAAATTTTGGCCTGCGCAGGCAAAAGGCCAAGAAAACGATCTAGCCAAGTTTTTTCATATAACAACTGACCACGCAAGTCCGTCCAAGATTTTGCATACCGTCGATAAATAGAGATAATCTGAGCAGCTAAATACGAGGAATCATTCATATTTACCTCAATCACTATTGTAAAAAAGTCCTTTAAATAGCTGAATTTGCACAAACAAAACAACAAAATCATAGTGCGTTTGAGCGATATGAATTGATGGATATTTCACAAATACTTTGAAGCTGATCAGTGTTATTAAACTTTCGCCCAAAGCTTGATCAAAGTGCCCACAATTGCTGCATTTTGTCTTATAATTTAGCCCGCTAGCTATCCGCCCGCTCAAGAGATTTTTGATATGACAACTATTATCAAGCAAGATGACTTGATCACTTCGATTAAAGACGCGCTTCAGTTCATTTCCTATTATCATCCACAAGACTTCATTCAAGCGATGAGTCGTGCTTATGATCGTGAAGAAAACAAAGCTGCGAAAGATGCGATTGCACAAATCTTAATTAACTCACGTATGTGTGCAGAAGGTCATCGTCCAATCTGTCAAGATACTGGTATCGTAAACGTATTCCTTGAAGTGGGTTTAGACGTTAAATTTGATTTAACGATGAGCTTGGATGATGCAATTAACGAAGGTGTGCGTCAAGGTTATCTAGAAAACTCAAACGTACTTCGTGCATCAGTATTGGCTGATCCTGCATTTGGCCGTAAAAATACCAAAGACAATACCCCTGCAGTGATTCACTACAAACTCGTACCAGGTAACAAAGTAGATATTACTGTTGCTGCTAAAGGTGGTGGTTCAGAAAACAAATCTAAATTGGCAATGTTGAACCCATCTGACTCAATTGTAGATTGGGTACTTAAAACTGTTCCGACTATGGGTGCAGGCTGGTGTCCACCGGGTATGCTCGGTATTGGTATTGGTGGTACTGCTGAAAAAGCCATGATGCTTGCAAAAGAAGCACTCATGGAAGAAATCAACATGGACGAATTATTACGTCGCGGTCCACAAAATAAAATGGAAGAACTCCGTATCGAGATCTTCGAGAAAGTGAATGCTCTTGGTATTGGCGCACAAGGTTTGGGCGGCTTAACGACGGTTCTTGATATTAAAATTAAAGACTACCCTTGCCACGCTGCAGGCAAACCAGTGGGTATGATTCCAAACTGTGCTGCAACTCGTCACGCACACTTCCAGTTAGATGGTTCAGGTGTAGCGCATATTCAAGCGCCTAAACTTGAAGACTACCCAGAAGTGACTTGGGATTCTTCAAAATCTAAACGTGTAGATTTAGACAACATTACTCAAGAAGAAATGAACTCTTGGCAGCCGGGCGATACGTTGTTATTAAACGGTACGATTTACACAGGTCGTGATGCTGCACATAAACGCATGGTCGACATGATTAACAATGGTGAAGAATTACCAGTCGACTTAAAAGGCAAATTCATTTACTACGTTGGCCCTGTCGATCCTGTTGGTGATGAGGTCGTTGGTCCTGCAGGTCCAACAACGGCAACCCGTATGGACAAATTCACCCGCCAAGTCTTAGAACACACTGGTTTGTTCGGTATGATTGGTAAGGCAGATCGTGGTCCTGCAGCAATTGAAGCGATCAAAGATCACAAAGCGACTTACCTCATGGCTGTAGGTGGTGCAGCTTACCTCGTATCTAAAGCAGTACGTGAAGCAGAAGTGGTTGCTTTTGAAGACTTAGGTATGGAAGCAATCTACAAATTCAAAGTGGAAGATATGCCTGTGTCTGTTGCAGTTGATGTCAACGGTACATCAATCCACGCGATTGCACCAAAAATCTGGCAAGCTAAAATTGGCAAAATTCCTGTTGTAGATGCAGCAGCAGAATAATATTCCAATTTAGCAATAAGCCAAACCAAAAAGCACCCAAATTTAGGGTGCTTTTTTATGCGTGTTAGAAATGAATGAAAGCGATGCGCGAGATAAAGATACAAGCCTTTACCACGTTCTCGGATCCCACAATTTAAAGGGTTGGGTTAAATGTACATCTTCTGCAGGGTCATATTTTTCATGCTTGATTTTTTGTGGCTTTTTACGCAACTTGCCTGTGGTTTGATCTTCCGCGACAAAGTTATAGCTTTCTGTTTTTAGTTGAGTAAATGCAATTTCCTGTTGTGCCGTACTTGCAGGCATGAGAAGTAAAGGTCCTGAAACTTCTTTGCGGGTACTTAGGTTTTCTTCATCATACTTAATAAAATAGGACTGCCCTGCGTGCACCTGAAAATCCAAATACTTCGGTTTTTGGAAATGTAATGCACCCAAAGGGCGACTCACACTCAGACGATACGCGCCCGGTGCCAGTTCAACCCAGTAATAATGATTGTGTAATAAACTTGGAATCCGATGTTTGTTGATAAACATACTGGTCGCGACAATTTCCTGTCTGTTCCATTTGGAATCTGGCCGATATAAATACACGATGGCAGCATCGGCATGTTGTGCCTGAACAGGTTTAAAATTTTGTCCTAGTTTTTGATTGACCCAACCACCAATCGTCATCATGCCCAAACGGTGCTGTTCTACAAATCCCGGTTTTTGTTCTAAATCTAAAACTTTTAAGGTACTGGGTGGTTGCGTTTGTTGCACCACGTTTTTTTTGCCATGACATCCCAGCAACATTAAACTGGTCACGACCAAGATTGCGACACCACGCATGTCTATCCCTCGCTGCGTTTCTTATTTTTGTAAGTCAAGTTTTTGCAAATCAAGCTGGAAATTCATTTTGCAATTGTTGTTTTGAATAATGGGCATCCACGCCTAGGCTTAAGATTAACACTGCCTTAAATTTTTTGACAATAAAAAACGTGCCGAAACCTAGCGTTTCGGCACGTTTCAGACGAATAGCGTATTAAGCAGTTTTGCTGCCCAATACTTTTAAGTCAACTTTTTCTTCAACTGGCTCTTCAGCTTTGGCTTGACGCTCGACCTGAAATTCAGGCTTCGCACCGTCTTCAATCACTGCTTCAGTCACCACCACTGTGCCAACATCGGTACGACTTGGTAAGTCGTACATGGTTTCGAGCAAGGCATTTTCCAGAATTGAACGCAAACCACGCGCACCCGTATTACGCTCAAGGGCTTTTTTCGCGACTGCACGTAACGCTGCATCTTCAAAAACTAAATCGACATTTTCCATCTCGAATAAGTATTGATACTGACGGGTTAAAGCATTTTTCGGCTCGGTCAGAATTTGCATCAATGCATCTTCATCTAGCTCGTCTAGCGTTGCAATCACAGGCAAACGACCAATGAACTCTGGAATTAAACCAAATTTCACCAAGTCGGTTGCTTCTACCTGACGGAATAAATCAGACAATTGCTTGCCTTCATCTTTTTTCTTCACGTCTGCGGTAAAACCAATGCCGCCTTTTTCTTGGCGTTGCTGCACAATTTTCTCTAAACCAGAGAATGCACCACCACAAATAAACAAGATATTTGAAGTGTCAATTTGAATGAATTCTTGCTGCGGATGCTTTCGTCCACCTTGAGGCGGAATAGAAGCGACTGTGCCTTCAATCATTTTGAGCAAAGCTTGCTGAACACCTTCACCAGACACATCACGAGTAATCGATGGGTTTTCAGACTTACGTGTAATCTTGTCGATCTCATCAATGTAGATAATGCCTTTTTGTGCTTTTTCTACATCGTAATCGGCTTTTTGTAACAGCTTTTGCACGATGTTTTCGACATCTTCACCCACATAACCCGCTTCGGTTAAAGTCGTGGCATCTGCCATTGCAAAAGGCACATCCAATAGACGCGCTAAGGTCTGTGCAAGTAAGGTTTTACCCGAACCCGTTGGACCGATCAACATAATGTTACTTTTTGAAATTTCGACAGGATCGCCTGCTTTATGCGCCTGATTGCTCACTTTTAGGCGTTTGTAATGGTTATATACTGCAACCGATAAGGTTTTTTTCGCAGTATCTTGACCAATGACATACTGATCAAGCGCAGCACGAATTTCATGTGGTTTTGGCAATGGACGTGTTGCCCAATCACCCGACTCAACTTGTTGACTGGTCTGAACCAAGTCTAAGCATACGTCCACACATTCATTACAGATGTATGCGTCCTCGCCTGCAATCAGCTTCCCGACTTCAGACTGCGTTTTACCGCAAAATGAACAATGTTTTTGTCCCTGAGGATGTTCGGACATAGTCACTCCAATATTTCAATCTTTAAAACTTATGGACGTTTTGTTAAAACTTCATCCACAAGACCGTATTCTTTTGCTGCCTGTGCAGTCATGAAATTGTCACGGTCGGTGTCTCTTGCGACAGTTTCATAGTCCTGACCACTATGTTCTGCCATTAAACGATTCAAACGCTCTTTAATGAATAAAATTTCTCGCGCATGAATTTCAATATCTGATGCCTGACCACGGAAACCACCCAGCGGCTGATGAATCATGACACGGGCATTTTCAAGACAGTACCGCTTACCTTTTGCACCTGCATTGAGCAGGAATGCACCCATAGATGCTGCTTGTCCCATACAGTAAGTCACGACGTCTGGTTTAATAAATTGCATGGTATCGTAAATTGCCATACCTGCAGTCACTGAACCACCTGGTGAGTTAATGTAAAGGTGAATATCTTTATCTGGGTTCTCAGCTTCTAAAAACAACATCTGCGCCACAATTAAGTTGGCCATATTATCTTCGACTTCACCCGTTAAGAAAATGACACGTTCACGTAAAAGACGTGAATAAATATCAAAAGAACGCTCACCACGAGAGGATTGTTCGACCACCATGGGAATTAAAGCATTTTCAATTGTTGGAACATACATAATGGTTATTTATTCCTAAATTTGTGTGACACGACTCATGTTCACAATATGAGGGATAATTGTCTAAATTGCAAAATATTCACGGCCTAAATCGTAGATATTTTGAGTGAGAAGCGATCAATCTCTGAAAAAAATGCAATCCGCGATGCAATAAAAAAGGCGCACGAAGCGCCTTTTTGTATCAAAACAAATTAGCCTTGTTGACGAGCTTGCTGCTCTTTCAATAAGTCTTCATAGCTTACAGTTGTATCTGTAACTTTTGCAGAAGCTAAGATGTGATCTACAACTTGGTCTTCTAAAACAACAGCTTCAATTTGTGAACGTTGTTGTTTGTCGTTTTTGAAGTATTCAATCACTTCGCTTGGATCTTCATAAGAAGAAGCCATGTCTTCGATGTAAGCATCTACACGCGCTTGATCTACTTCAAGTTTAGCATTTTCTAATACTTTGCTAACCAATACGCCAAGTTTTACAGATTTTTCAGCTTGTTCTTTGAACAATTCATCTGGAAGCATGCTTGAGTCAAATGCTTTTGCACCTTGCGCACCAAACTGCTGTGTGAATTGCTGAATCATTTGTTGACGTTGACGGTCAATTTCTTGAGCAACCATTGCAGACGGAATTTCAACTTCGTTTGCCGCAACGAGTGCATCAAAAGTTGCGCCTTTTACTTGGTTACGTAAACCGTTTTTCACTTCACGTTCCATGTTTTTACGAACGTCAGCTTTTAACTTGTCTACGCCTTCTTCTTCAGAAATACCGAAGATTTGTAGGAATTCTGCATCAATTTCTGGAAGTTTTTGCTTTTCAACCAGCTTCAATGTGATTTTGAATTGTGCTGCTTTACCTGCAAGGTTCGCTGCTTGGTAGTCTTCAGGGAAAGTTACATCAATCACTTTCTCTTCGCCTTTTTTCATGCCCACGATACCATCTTCAAAACCAGGAATCATGCGACCAGAACCAAGTACCAGTTTAAAGTCTTCAGCTTCACCGCCTTCAAACTTCTCGCCATCTACAGTGCCTTCAAAGTCAAAAGTCACTTGCATGTCTTTTTTCGCCATGCCTTTGGTTTCAACCCAAGAAGCTCGTTGCTTTTGAAGGTTTTCAAGCATTTGTTCAACATCGCTATCATTTACTTCAGAAGACTTGCGTTCAACTTCCAAACCGTCAAATTTCACTTCAACTTCTGGATAAACTTCAACAGTCGCTTCATATACTAAAGCGTCGTCTTTCATTTCAGTTTTTTCGATGTTTGGCATACCCACAGCATTGATTTTTTCTTGTTGGATTGCTTCAAACACGGTGTCACGAATAATGTCGTTGACCACTTCTTGATAAATACCCGCACCGTATTCACGACGAACAACGTTTAGAGGCACTTTACCTGGACGGAAGCCGTTGATCTTCACAGTTTTGGCAGTGCGTTTCAAGCGAGCTTCAAACTGCTCGTTAATACGGCTCGTCGGTACAGATACATTTAAACGACGGGCAACGCCCGAAACCGCTTCAGAAGTTACTTGCATGGCTTCCTCGATATAGTTAGTAATAACAGTTTATAAAAAAGTGCCACATTATATGACAACATTTAAGGATATACAAAATACGATCTGATCTCGACCGAATTTTAATTCGTTCGCGGAACATTTTTTGTAAATTTTCAACTTTTGTATATTTTTTGTTGTAAATAAGAATCCTTATCATTATTATTAGTCAAATTCTGCATGAATGATTCTAATTACCATCTAGGTCCAATTGGCATCATCAATTCATTATTAGAGATTTTATTTTTATGGCTAAGTTTAACCTACACCCGCTGTGTCTTGCTTTACTTGGGGCAGCATCAACTTCAGTTTTTGCAAATAGCTCTACCAATGCGACTTCAACCCATCAACTTTCCACGATTGTGGTTTCAGCGGCAGGGTTTGAACAAGAACTAAAAAATGCCCCTGCTTCTATTAGTGTGGTCACCAAAGAAGATATTGAAAAGAAAAATGCCACCAGCATTGCTGACTTATTGGCCGATGTACCTGGAGTCGATATTCGTAACGGCGTAGGTAAAACCTCAAACTTAAATATCGGTTTGCGTGGTATGGGGCAAGAATACACGCTGATTCTGATTGATGGACGTCGTCAAACCACATCTTCAGATGTCACCCCGAATGGTTTTGGTGAAACATCAAATGGATTTTTGCCACCACTTGCTTCAATTGAACGCATTGAAGTAATTCGTGGCCCTATGGCAACGCGCTATGGCTCAGAGGCAATGGGCGGTGTGATTAATATCATTACCAAAAAAGTATCAGAAGAATGGAATGGTAATGTCACTGTTAGCGGCAATGTGATGGAAAACAATGCCGAAGCCGATTCATGGAAAACCAGTTTTGTTGTCAATGGCCCACTGATCAATGAACGTTTAGGCTTACAACTACGTGGTAGCTATTTAGACCGTCAGCGTTCAGAACGCATTCAGGGCTCAACAGGTCGTGACCCACGCCCAAGTACAGCAGACAATTACGATGTTGGTGCTAAACTCGACTTTAAACTGGATGATCAAAATTCATTTTGGATAGATGGTTTTCATTCTAGCCAGCAATATAAAAATGAAGATAACCGTTTAGGGACTTTAGATACCGCAACCAAAGCATCAGGTTATAAAGATGAATTGGAATTTAACCGTACTCAAATTTCTTTGGGACATGAAGGTGATTACGATTTCGGGATTTGGAAAAGCTATGTTAGCCATTCAGACACTGAAACTAAAGGTCGTACTCTACCAACCGATGCTTTTGACAAAACTGCGCAGCAGAACAATCCACTCATTGGCAGTGACCGTACTTTAGAAAATACCGATCTGGTTGCAGATAGCCATCTAATTTCCACCTTTGGTGCGCACAAAGTTACAGTCGGTGCAGAATATAAAAAGCTCACCATTCGTGACAATATTGCTCAACATAAAAGCGGCAAAGATGAATTTGAGAAAGACTCTTGGGCAATCTATGCCGAAGATGAGTGGAGCTTACTCGACAATTTGACCTTCACGTTTGGTACACGCTATGAAGACCACTCTGGTTTTGGTGGCGAGTTTAGTCCACGTGCTTATTTAGTCTGGAACACCAATGATATTTTAACCATTAAGGGTGGTGTCAGCACAGGTTATAAAGCACCTTCGCCTAAGGCACTCTACGATGGTTTAATCAATATGAGTGGTCAGGGTTCGACCTATGTATTTGGTAACTCTGCTTTAAAACCAGAAACATCGACCAATTACGAACTTGGTTTTAATTTACAGCCTAATGATCAGCTGAATTTTACCGCCACAGGCTTTTACAGCCAAATTGAAGATGCGATTGTTTCCCAAGACATCTCTAATTTAGCGATTTGCCCAGTAGATGATTGCTCTAGAAGTGTAAATGCCAACGAAGCCAAAATCTATGGTGCTGAGACGTCTTTACAGTACAGCATTATTCCTGAATGGGATATTAAAGCGGCCTATACTTACACCAAAAGTGAAATTACAGATGGTAAGGATGAAGGACTGTACTATAACAACAATCCTCGCAATGCCTTTAACCTGACCTCGACTTGGCACATTAATCCGAACGTTGATGTGTGGTTACAACACGAATACAAGTCAGCCCGTTTGCGCTTCAAACAATTACCAACAACACCACAAACTAGCGATTTTGAAGAATACAAAATCATGGGCGATAAATTTGGTGGCTATAACGTATTTAACTTAGGTGCAAGCTATACAGTAACAGATAATCTTCGTTTCAATATGGCGGTGAATAACCTATTAGATAAGGACTTCACCAAAGATAATCAGAGCTATACCTATGTCAACAAAGGTAAAACTCAAACTGCAACTGCCTATAAATACTTAGACATTGGTTCAGCTGTTTCGGGCACATATTTAGCAGGTCGCAATTACTGGCTCTCTGTTTCTTATGACTTCTAAGCCTTAAATTTCTTTTTAAACCCTGCTTCGGCAGGGTTTTCTACCTTTTCTCTCTCCTTTTTTTACTGTTGTATCGTTTTTTTAAATAAAAATATTGATAATGATTATTATTTTCAAATAAAAACCGCACAAACCTACTGCTCACACATTGAGATTGATAATGATTCTCAATACAATTAGCAACACTTGTTATAGACGTCATAACAATAACTTCACACTTTATTCACATTTTGAGCTTGAACCAACGAATAAAGCATGACCTCGTGATGGTTCATGCTTAGGGAAATCGCATAAATGGCACAGATCAAAAGTCGCAAACACAACCGCTCTGCGCAACTGATGGCTTTAGCCGCCTCTCTTCCACTACTTGCTCATGCAGCAAATCCTGAAGATGACGTCACCCAGCTTCCCACTATTACCGTTAAATCTGAAGCTGAAAGCAAATACAAGGCTGATAACTTAAGTTCCGCAAAATACACTCAGCCGTTGTTAGATACCCCACAAACAATTTCTGTGATTAAAAAAGAAATGCTACAAGAACAAGGCGCAACGTCCTTAGTTGAAGCCTTACGCAATACACCAGGCATTACTCTACAATTGGGAGAAAATGGCAATACTAGTGCTGGCGATGCCTTTCAAATGCGTGGTTTTTCCACCCAAACCTCGACCTATGTTGATGGTGTCCGAGATTTAGGCGCAATCAGCCGTGATGTATTTAACATTGATCAAATTGAAGTTGTCAAAGGCCCATCGGGTTCAGAAGCGGGTCGTGGTGCAGCATCGGGTTATATCAATTTGGTCAGCAAATTACCGCAAAGTGAAAGCAGTCAGGAAATTTCTGCAACTTACAACACAGCACAACATACAAGACTTTCTGCAGATATTAACCAGGCCATCAATCCAAATACCGCCTTTCGCCTGAATGTGATGGGGCAAGAAGGCGGCATAGAAGGACGCGACTATATTGAAAACAATAGTTATGCCATCGCCCCTTCTATCGCCTTTGGATTAAACACTGCCACACGCCTTTATTTATATTCTCAACACATCAGACAACGCAATATTCCAGATGGTGGCATTCCAACTGTGGGCATGCAAGGCTTTTACAATACCGATTCACTGTTAGCCACTGCGCCTAAAGTCAATCGGGAAAATTTTTATGGTCATGTCAATGACTATGAAGATGTCGATGCTGATATGTTCACCGCAAAAATTGAAAGTGATTTAACCGATCAACTCCAACTGACCAATATCACCCGTGTAGCGAAAACCCACATGAATCGGGTTTTAACAGGCATCAATACAGGTGCAAATGGTCTTCGAACCAATGGTTCATCAAACCCTGCCGAATGGGAAGTGAATCGCTCCCGTCAAGGCATTGATCAAGAAAATAAAATTCTGGCCAATCAAAGCACTTTAAACTGGAGTGTCAAAACGGGCGCAGTACAGCATGATGTTGTTGCAGGCATGGAGTTTTTAAAAGAACAGCAATCTAGCAAACTCATGGCAACCCAGATGCCTGGCGAAGCCACTGCCGATACACCGTGGGCCAATCTTTATCGTCCAGATCGCAATCAAGCCATGCCACCACTAATTTACAATGGTGGTTATACCGATGGTGAAACCCAAACGGCAGCCGCATATTTATTTGATACTCTAAAATTTGGAGAGCGTTTTCAACTGAATGGTGGCGTACGGGTCGATTATTATGAAACCGATTATCAAGGGCTTACTCTGCCACGTGGGGGAAATGCTTTGGTGGCCACAGATCTGAGCACGCACGATACGTTGTTTAGCTGGAAACTTGGCGCTGTGTATAAGCCTACATTAAATAGCAGCATTTACGCTGCATATGCAAAATCGCTGACTCCGCCCGGCAGCGCCAACTTTAGCCTGTCTGAATCGGGCAATGACGCAATCAATGCAAAGCCTCAAGAAACCCATCACTATGAATTAGGCAGTAAATGGGAGTTACTCCAAGGCAAGCTGGCTTTGGCTGCTGCAGCGTATCGTACAGAAAATGAAAATCAATCGACTATAGATCCAATTTCTCAGCTTGCTGTACAAGAGGGTAAAAAACGGGTCGATGGCATTGAGTTGAGTGCCGTTGGTCAAATGACCGAAAACTGGAATTTGTCTGCAGGCGTTGCGCACATGAAAGTGAAACAACTGAATCAACGTTCATCGAGTGCCACAACCTTATCGGAACGTTGGTCGCCTGAATGGACTGCAAGTTTATGGTCAACCTACGACTGGGCGGGCTTTAAATTAGGTTTGGGCGCACGTTATGTCGATGAACAAAAACGAGTTGTGACTGATAGCAATGCACCTGCCAACATGCCAAATATTCCAGGCTATATCGTGTTTGATGCATTGGCAGGCTACAACTTCAACAAAAATGCCTCGTTAAATTTAAACCTTTATAACCTTGCCGATAAAGAATACATCAGCACGCTAAACAATGGTGGTGGTCGTGTCGTGCTTGGGCAGCCACGCTCGGCAGCAATCAGTTTAAACTACAAGTTCTAGGTTATAGCAAATCTGTAGTAGCCCGCTTAAAACAGGGTACAGATTTAGATTCGAGCGATAGATTATTTTTTCATACTATCTATTGCTCGAACTTTGCATGTTGAACCACCCCATCGAATGTTCGGCTGTTTGAATTCAAACTTTTTTAGGAAGAATCGGTATGATGCTTCACATTCCAGAAGTCCTCAGCAAAATGCAAGTCCAACGAATTCGTGCTGAATTGGACACCGCATCTGCATGGCAAAATGGTCAACTCAGTGCAGGGGCTCAAGCACAGAAAATTAAACAGAATTTGCAGTTTGACCTGCAACATCCAAGCTATGCAACACTGTCACAAGACATCCTCAGCGCACTGAAACAGCAGACTTTATTACAGTCGTTCGCGCTCCCTTTGCATATCCTCCAGCCAATGTTCAATTGTTATCAAAACACAGCAACCTATGGCAATCATGTAGATAATGCCGTGCAATATTGCGCACAGGTACAACGTCCGATTCGCACGGATGTGTCCATGACCCTTTTTTTAAGTGAGCCTGAAGAATATCAGGGCGGTGAACTGATTATTGAAGACAATTACGCTAGTCATGAAGTCAAACTCAGTGCAGGTGATGCCATCGTGTACCCTGCTACTAGTTTACATCGGGTCGAACCTGTTACAGCAGGTCAAAGAATTTCAGCGTTTACATGGTGTCAAAGTATGGTAAAAGATGACTGGCAACGCAGTATGCTGTTCAATTTAGATATGACTATTTTGCAATTGCGTCAACAACTTGGAGATACAGCAGAAGTATTGGCACTGACTGCACATTATCACAATCTGATTCGTCAATGGAGTCAGTTATGAATAGCCTCCCCTTGGCAGCTTTGAATCACATTCCGCCACACTTACACACCATTGCCGACTATCAAAAACAGGCACAATTACACTTAGATGCAGCCACTTGGGCCAATTTAGAAGGCGCTGCGGGTGATGAATATAGTCTGAAAAACAATCTACGTGCGTTTGCCGATATTCAATTACTGCCCCGCCATTTAAATTCTTTTGCAGAGGCAAATACGCAAATTCAGCTCTTAGGTGAACACTATCCCCACCCAATTTTTTTAGCTCCCGTAGCTTATCAACAACTGTTTCATCCGCAGGGGGAAATTGCCACAGCGCAAGCGGCATCTGCCCTACAAGCGCCTATGATTCTCAGCCATTTAAGCACCACCTCAATGAGCGCACTGAATCAGGTTTCAGCCGCAGCAAAATGGTTTCAACTGTATTGGCAAGGCAGTCGTAAAGCCGCTTTGGATTTGATTTTTCAAGCTCAATATCATGCTTTTCAAGCCATTGTACTCACGGTTGATGCACCACACATGGGCATTCGGGATCGTGAACGTCGCGCTTATTTTCAATTACCTGCACATATTCGGGCAGTATATCAAACACCTGTAAATACCTCTCATCTCAAGGAAAATCAGCATCCTCTTTTTGATGGATTGATGCAGCAGGCTGCCACATGGGAAGATATTGTGTGGTTGTTACAACACAGCCCGCTGCCTATTTTACTCAAAGGTATTCTACATCCTGCCGATGCGCAGCAGGCGTATCAGTACGGTGCACACGGTATTATTGTGTCTAATCATGGTGGTCGAATCTTAGATACCGCAGTCAGCCCAATTCAAATTTTAGGCACGCTGCGAAAAATTTTACCGCAAGATTTCCCCATTTTATTGGACAGTGGTATTCGTCGTGGCACAGATATTTTTAAAGCACTGGCCTTGGGAGCAAATGCAGTTTTGGTCGGTCGTCCATATATTTATGGCTTGGCAGTTGCAGGCGCGCTAGGGGCAGCGCATACTATCAAGTTGTTAAAAGAAGAATTTGAAGTCTCAATGGCACTTATGGGAACAAACTGCATCGAACTAATCAACAGCAGTTATATTTATCACCAAAACAACCAATAGCCGAAAAATATTTCACAGCACATGCCGTATATGTAAAAAACAGGGAATTATTACCCTTGCAGATCAATTAAGATACAGATATTGGTTTACAAGTGCCATGATTCTACTTTTAGCGATAGCCTCCTGAAAACAGCTTGTAAATTGATAGAATAGACACAATCTATATTTATAGTAAGTTGCCGTTATCCACGCGATGCAACCGCTACTATTCAAGGAGTTTTCACATGATGTTGGCAGATCCAAGCAAAAAATACCGTCGTATGTACCAGCGTGTCGATTTACCAGACCGCCAATGGCCAAATAACGAAATTACCAAAGCGCCAATTTGGATGAGTACCGACCTACGTGACGGTAACCAAGCGATCTTTGAGCCAATGAACATCGAACAAAAATTCAAAATGTTCCAAATGCTTGTGAAAATTGGTTTTAAACACATCGAAATTGGTTTCCCATCGGCATCTCAAGTTGACTTCGATTTCACGCGTAAATTGATTGAAGAAGGTCATATTCCAGATGACGTGTATATTGAAGTCTTGGTACAAGCGCGTGACCATTTAATCGCACGTACTTTTGAATCTTTACAAGGTGCTAAACGTGCGATTGTGCATATTTATAATGCCAACTCGCCAACCTTCCGCAACAAAGTCTTGAATGTTGATGTTGCGGGTGCCAAACAATTGGCGATCAATGCAGCTAGCAAAGTAAAAGAATACGCAGCGAAGCAACCTGAAACAGAATGGGTATTCCAGTACAGCCCAGAATGTTTTACTGCAACTGAGTTGGAAGTGGCTAAAGATGTTTGTGATGCCGTGACTGAAATTTGGGAAGCATCGCCAACCAATAAAGTGATTTTAAACTTGCCTGCAACGGTAGAAGTGTCTACACCAAACGTGTATGCCGACCAAGTAGAATGGATGCACCGCAACATTGCGCGTCGTGATGGCGTGATCATTTCAGTACACTGTCACAATGACCGTGGTTGTGGTATTGCTGCGTCTGAATTGGCAATTATGGCAGGTGCAGACCGTGTAGAAGGCTGTGTATTTGGTAATGGTGAACGTACCGGTAACGTAGACGTTGCTGCAATTGCCTTGAACATGTACACCCAAGGTGTTGCACCAGAGTTAGATTTCTCGAACATCAACGAAATTATTGCTACAGTTGAAGAATGTACAGGATTACCAGTGCATCCACGTCATCCGTATGCAGGTGATTTGGTGTTTACAGCATTCTCTGGTTCACACCAAGACGCGATTAAGAAAGGTTTTGAATTCCAGAAAAACGAAGAAATTTGGGATATGCCTTACTTGCCAATCGACCCGAAAGACTTAGGTCGTGACTATGATGCGGTGATTCGTGTCAACTCACAATCGGGTAAAGGCGGGATTGCTTACTTGTTAGAATCGAACTACAACGTGACTTTACCACGTCGTTTACAAATCGAATTCTCACAAATTGTGCAACAACGTACCGATGAGCAAGGCACTGAAATTAGCGCAAGCGAAATCTGGAACTTGTTTAAAGACACTTACGTTGCAGTAAAAGATGCGCACTATGCGACGAAAAACTACAAGTTGTCTGATGAAAATGGCAATCAGGTCATTGAGTTAGATGTGGTCGTGAACGGTGAAACGCAACGCTTACGCGGTGAAGGCAATGGCCCAATTTCAGCAATTTTGAATGCACTTCAATTACCAATTGATGTTTTGAATTATGAAGAACGCAGCATTAGCTCTGGCGCACATGCAAAAGCGTTGGCATTGATTGAGTTGCAAGTCAAAGGTACAGGTAAATCTGCCTTTGGCGCAGGGGTACATGACAACATCGTGACCTCATCTATTGATGCAATTATTGCCTGCACCAACCGCTTGATTGAACAAGGTGTGTTAAGCACAGATCAAGTGGTTGCAGCAGCAGTATAATCTTGCGCTAACATGTAAAAGCATTTTGAAAAGGATACCCCAAGTGGTATCCTTTTATTTATTCATCCTCAGGATTTAAGGCGAATTATTCCCGTGTCTTTTCCAGCTGACTCAGTAGGCATTGTTGTTCCAAAAAAATTCCAATTTGAAGAACCTTTAGAACTCGAATGTGGTCGTGTTCTGCCCCGCTTTGAACTCATGGTCGAAACTTATGGCACACTCAATGCCGATAAATCCAATGCGATTCTAATCTGTCACGCACTATCAGGGCATCATCACGCTGCAGGTTATCATCATGCCGACGATAAAAAAGCAGGCTGGTGGGATGCCTGTATTGGCCCAGGAAAAGCCATTGATACCAACCACTTTTTTGTGGTGGCCTTAAACAATATTGGTGGCTGCAACGGCTCTACGGGGCCCACATCACCCAACCCTGAAAATGACAACCGTCCCTATGGCCCTGACTTCCCTTTAGTGACGGTGCGAGATTGGGTCAAAACCCAAGCCATGCTGTCTGACCGTTTAGGCATTGAGGTTTGGTATTCAATTATTGGCGGCTCTTTAGGTGGCATGCAGGCTTTGCAATGGTCGGTAGATTATCCTGATCGTCTTAAAAAATGCGTCATTATTGCCAGTGCACCAAAACTCTCCGCACAAAATATTGCTTTTAACGAAGTCGCGCGTCAGTCGATTTTATCTGACCCAGATTTTCATCATGGACGTTATTTGGAACATGATAGCTATCCAAAACGTGGATTGATTTTGGCGCGCATGGTCGGCCACATCACCTATTTGTCTGAAGAAGCCATGAAACAGAAATTTGGTCGTGACTTAAAGTCTGGCAAGTTTATGTATGGTTTTGATGTTGAGTTTCAGGTCGAAAGCTATTTACGCTATCAAGGCGAACAATTTAGCCGTAATTTTGATGCCAATACCTATTTAATTATGACTAAGGCACTGGATTATTTTGATCCTGCACGTGAATACGAACAATCCTTACAAAAAGCCATGGCGAATACAAAATGCAAGTTTTTAGTAGTGTCTTTTACCACCGACTGGCGTTTTAGCCCTGAGCGTTCGCAGGAAATTGTGGATGCCTTAATTAGCAATCATAAGCCTGTCAGCTATTTGGATATTGATGCCGAACAAGGACACGACTCGTTCTTGTTCCCAATTCCACTGTACGTGAAAGCCATGCGTGCATTCTTGGGTGGAACAGAACATCTTCAAGCAACCCCACAGGAGGCCGTGTAATGCGTCTTGATCAGCAACTTGCCGAAAAGTGGATTAAACCCGATTCTAAAGTACTCGATTTGGGGTGTGGCGATGGTGAACTGTTGGCACACATGAGCAAACAGCACAATATTCGTGCATACGGATTAGAAATTGATCAAGAAAAGATTGCAATTGCGATCAGTCGCGGGTTAAATATCATCCAACAAGACTTGAATTTGGGGCTTAGCCGCTTTGCCGACCAGTCTTTTGACTATGTGGTCATGGCACAAGCCTTGCAAGCAGTAGATGCACCTGACGTATTATTAAGAGATATGGTGCGTGTGGCTAAACAGGCGATTATTACCTTTCCAAACTTTGCGCATTGGAAGACTCGCTCTTTTCTTGCCTTAAAAGGAAAAATGCCTGTTTCAGATGCATTACCTTATATGTGGTACAACACCCCTAATATTCATTTATGTACATTTCGTGATTTTGAGGCACTTTGTGCTGAAAATAACATTCGTATCATTAACCGACTTGCCGTGAATGGGAATCAACAAGATAGTTTACTCAGTAAGCATCTACCTAATTTGTTTGGTGAAGTCGCAATTTATCGAGTGAGCGCTCTATGAAAAAATTATTATTAAGCACCACGCTATTGGTTGGACTGTTGAGCATTCAAGCCCATGCAGATTATGTTTCACCATCATCTTCTGTAGCGAGCCAAGCGGCTCAATATTCAACCATGGATATTAATGGCTTGATCAAGGCAGCCAAAGCAGGTCAGGCAGGCGCACAATTTTACTTAGCAACAAAATATCAACAAGGTAAAGACGTTCAGCAAGACAGTCGTCAAGCGTTTGCTTGGTACAAAGCAGCTGCAGATCAAGGTTTATCTGCTGCGCAACTCAATGTAGGTCGTATGCTGGCGGATGGTATTGGCACGAAAAAAGACGAAGTCTTGGCACGTCAATATTTTGAAAAGGCAGCTAGCCGTGGTGATAACCGTGCTAGCTTTAACCTTGCCATGATGGAAGAACAAAAGAAAAACTATATGGGCGCGTATCAGTGGTATGAGTTATCTACCAGAGATGGCATGCTCGACAATAAAGTCATTTCTTTGTCTGAAGGTAAGAAAACTGCATTGGCAGCGAACTTGACCCAAGAACAAATTCGTCAAGCACGTGACCGTGCTGACCAATGGATTCAAGCACAATAAATTTAATTGCGCTTAAATTAACTCAATGCACCTTCGGGTGCTTTTTGTTTTATCCGAAATAAACCGCCTGCATAGCCTGTAGCAATTCAGGGCTGAATTCTTCTACTGCAGCAGAACCCAATACTGCATCTATACCACAATACGGACAAATTGCGGTTTGCTCATTATCACACCAATCTTCAATTTCGCTATAAGCAAAAGTTTCCAGACAGTAAAAACAACCACAGCGCTCACTTTGCTGCAATAATGTACGGTGCTGACTCGAATAACGGTAGATCTCTGAAATTTTGCTCGTCATGATTCCCCTACTTCTTATATCTAGCATGATTTGCATGTATTAAAACAAATCTGTGCAAGATTAAACTTTTAAGTCTGCAAAATCCGTTAAAATATCCAAGATTATTTTAAATTAAGATCTGAATTATGGCTGCAACTGATTGGCGCGCTCAAGGTACTTTGGTTTTAGCAAGCAATAACAAGGGAAAAATTGCAGAATTTGAAACCCTGTTTGCGCAATTAGACTTGCCTGTGCAAGTGATTCCTCAAGGTCAACTAAATATTGAAGATGCGGTTGAAGATGGTTTGAGCTTTGTTGAAAATGCCATTTTAAAAGCGCGCCATGCCGCGAAAATTTCAGGAAAGCCCGCGATTGCCGATGATTCTGGTTTATGTGTGCCTATTTTAGGCGGCGCACCAGGAATTTACTCTGCACGTTTTGCAGGCGAACATGGCAATGATGCAGCCAATAATGAAAAACTTTTGAATAAACTCAAGCCACTACGTCAAGACGATGCAGCAATTGAAGGTATGTTTGTTTGTGTTTTAGCTTTGGTTGAACATGCCGATGATCCATTACCACAAATTTTCCAAGGTATTTGGAAAGGCGAGATTTTAGCAGAAGCTCGTGGTGAACATGGTTTTGGCTATGATCCGCTCTTTTGGTTGCCTGAACTAGGAGTATCGAGCGCAGAAATGTCGAAAGCAGAAAAGAATAAAATCAGTCACCGTGGTCAGGCGATGCAACTGTTTAAAGCAAGTTTACAAGCTTAGATTTAACAGATGTGATTGATCTTACAGCCCGTTTTCAAACACGGGCTGTTTTATTTTCAAGCTTTACAAATCAGGTCAAACATCCCTTGTCGTCAAATCGCAACACATTCGTCACCGCATTGTCATACAGACCTGTTGTGATAGGCTCAACTATTGAGAGGTCTAAATCATGGCAGGATTATCTATTTGGCACGTGCTGATTTTTGCAATTGTGGTCATTTTATTATTTGGTACATCTAAGCTTAAAAACTTAGGTAAAGATGTCGGCGGTGCGGTGAAAGATTTTAAAAAGTCAATTAAAGATGATGAGGCTGAAACTGCACAACTGAAAGAACCTCGTACGATTG
The DNA here is from genome assembly GCF_021602765.1 of Acinetobacter sp. KAM396. Taxonomy (NCBI): domain Bacteria; kingdom Pseudomonadati; phylum Pseudomonadota; class Gammaproteobacteria; order Moraxellales; family Moraxellaceae; genus Acinetobacter; species Acinetobacter sp. KAM396. Next base: position 82,675 of record NZ_BPPH01000002.1, on the reverse strand, counting down.
AACATCAAGCCAATAGCAGTGATGTAACAACTGATTCTAAAAGCCATATCAAAAGCTAACAGTTTGAATTGATCATGCTTGAGGATAAATCATGTTAAATCTTGGCATGAGCGAACTGCTGGTTTTTTCTATAATTGCAGTCATCGTTTTAGGACCAGATAAATTACCGACAGCAATTCGCTCTGTCATTAAGTGGTATCGTCAAATTAAAATGCTGATTACTAATGTCCAGCGGGATATTGAGCGTGAACTAGAAATCACTGAAATTAGAGAAACAATGGAAAAAGAAATTGCCCGCTTTAAAGATATTGAAAAAAATATGCAGGCTCAATTGGATCAAATTCAGCAAGAAGTTAATCAACAACATCAAGAACTCGAAAAAGCAATATCACCCGATATTAAAGAACTTGATAACAAAACAAAAATGGGAAATTCTGGACTGCATACAGCTGAATCGGATATGACTCAAACTAAAACCTGTATTCAATCTGAAGAACCATCTGGTCTGATAATACAAACTCAGCAAACATCAAACACTCCTTTACAAAAACAAGAGCAAAAGGTCGTAACCACATGACCAGTACCACTAATCAAACTGAACAATTCAATCAAACAACAACTGAAGAGAATGAAGCACTTGAACAGCTTCCTTTTACTGTACATTTAATTGAGTTACGTCGCCGTCTAATAAAATGTGTAGGGCTTATTATCGCTCTGTTTTTTATTATGCTACCTTTTGCAAATCAACTCTATGAAATGCTATCTTCTCCATTACGTGGTCGCTTACCTGAACATGCAAATATGATTGCGACTGACGTAACAGCAACATTTATGGCTCCCTTTAAACTGAACTTTTATGTGGCGTTTATTATTGCCATGCCATTTATTTTGTATCAAATATGGCAATTTTTAGCACCCGCACTTTATAAAACAGAAAAAAAAATCGCACTACCTATTTTATTTTCAAGTATCGTATTATTTTATGCAGGGATTGCCTTTGCTTATTTCATTACCTTACCCGCAGTCCTAACATTCTTTATGCAGGCATCACCTGATTCTGTTGCACCAATGACAGATATCAATAGTTATTTAAGTTTTTGTTTAAAACTCTTTTTGGTGTTTGGTATTACTTTTGAGATACCTGTTGCGACCGTCATGCTAATTTTAGCCCATATTGTTACGATTGAATCTTTGGTTACAAAGCGACGCTATATTATTGTTGGTTGTTTTTTTATAGCGATGTTTGTTACACCACCAGATGCGCTTAGCATGTTAATGCTTGCTGTTCCAATGTGGTTATTATTTGAATTAGGTATTCTTTTAGGGCGTATTTTATTAAAAAAGCAAACTAAAACCAGCTGATCCTATTTGGGATCAGCACTACATATCAATATCTGAAAAGTTAAATATTTCTCATTCATTACAAATAGTTAGACCTTATTATTTTATCAATCATAACGATACTGTCATGATTAGTTCACCCGAATGTCACAACTGAACTCTAGTATGTGCATAGCTTTAACAAAGTTCTGCAAAATTGCTAGGAATAAAAATGAATTTAGAAAATCAGTTAATTGAGCATGTGGAAGATTCAAACACATCAGATAACCCACATTTTCAAGAAATTTTAAATGCACGCGTAAGCCGTCGTAGTGTAGTGCGCGGTGGCATTGGCATGACTGCCGCCATGATGTTGGGGGGAGCGGGTTTAGTTGGCTGTTCAGATGAGAATGATGATCCAATTATTACCCCGCCTACAAAACAACCAGAGCTAAAAGCACCTGAAACAATTAATTTCACTCCAGTACCGCATAGTAAAAAAGATCAGGTTGTTGTACCTGAACAGTATCAAGTTGAAGCCTTCCTACCAGTGGGCATGCCTTTAATTAGTGGTTTATCTGATTGGAGTGATACTCAACAACGTGCTGGTGAATCTTTTGAACTTCGTGTAGGCGATAACCATGATGGTTTATGGTTCTATGGCTTAAAAGATGGCAAATTAGACAACACTGTTTCTGATCATGGTTTATTGGTGATTAACCATGAATATGTAGAAGTAGAACGTTTACACTTACTTGGTGGGTATACACGCAAAATTGCCAACCCTGTAGATAAGATTTATGAAAATCAACGTTTGTCAGACGACGTACGCCGTGAAGTAAATGCACATGGCGTGGGCGTTTATGAAGTTAAACGTAAAAAAGACCTTGCTACATTTGAATTAGTGAAAGATTCTAAATTTAACCGTCGTTTTACCAGTGCAACAGAAGTAGATTTCAGCGGTCCAGCTGCAGGTCATGATTTATTAAAAACTAAGTTTGATCCTACAGGAAAAACAACCCGCGGTATCAACAATCAATGCGGTAGTGGCCCATCACCATGGGGAACCTATTTAACTGTTGAAGAAAACTTTACTGGTGTTTTTGCACGTCGAACGGATGATGCCGCTAAAGTTCCTGCACACACCGATTTTGCTTTAACACGTTATGGGCAAAAAGCAGGTAGCACAGGTTTTGACTATTTATGGCATACTCCTGCACTAGAAGAGCAAATCATTCCAGATGAATTCTCACGCTGGGATGTAAGTAGTATTGGTGCAACTGCACTTGATGACTACCGCAATGCACTCAATACCTTTGGTTGGATTGTCGAGATTGATCCTTTTGACCCAACTTCACGTGCTATTAAACGTACAGCATTAGGTCGCTTTGCACATGAAAACTGCGGCTATGCTCCAGTAGAAGCAGGCAAACCTGTTGTACTGTATATGGGTGATGATGCTCGTGGTGAGTACGTTTATAAATTCGTATCAAAAGCTGTCTGGAACCCTGCTGATGCAAACGGTGGCTTAAAAGCAGGTACAAAATACTTAGATGAAGGTACATTATACGTTGCTAAATTTAGCGCAAATGGTACAGAAGCATATGGTTTAGGTGAGTGGGTAGAGCTTACTTACGGTATCAACGGTTTAAATTCAAGTAATACCAAATATCCTTTCAGCAGCCAAGCAGATGTAATGGTGTTTACCCGTCTTGCAGCAGACAGTGTTGGTGCAACCAAAATGGATCGCCCAGAATGGGTCAATGCAAGCCCGATCACTGGTGAAGTTTATTTAACCTTAACCAACAGTAACGCAGCAAACCGCGGTGGTAAAACTGATCCAGCAAACCCACGTGACTATGATAACAATAGCGATGGCAAACTAGATGGTAACCCGAATGGCCATGTTATCCGCTGGAGAGAAGACAATGGCAACCACGCTGCATTGAAATTCCAATGGGATGTCTACGCATTTGGTGCACCATTCGACCTTGCAGCTGCAAACTTGTCTGGCTTAACTGCAGAGAATGACTTCTCAAGCCCAGATGGTTTAGTATTTGACCCTCGCGGTGTAATGTGGATTCAAACAGATGATGGAGCTTATTTAAAACGCACTAACTGCATGATGTTAGTTGCACTACCTGGTCAAGTTGGAGATGGCACATCTCAACAAGTTGGTACTGTGACAACGCATATTGGAGCGAAGCCAACAGCAAATAACTTAGCACGCTTCTTAACTGGTCCACTTGAAGCAGAAATTACAGGGGTTGCATTTACACCTGACTTGAAAACATTCTTCGTCAGCATTCAACACCCAGGGGAAAATGGTAATCGTAACGATGGCTTTAACAGCCACTGGCCAGATAGCCAAACCAACCCAAGTTCAAAAGCTTTACCACGCTCTGCACTCGCAGTGATTACTCGTAAAGATGGTGGTGTTGTTTTAGGCTAAACCTAAGCAATCAAAAAATGCCGACATTTCTTCGGCATTTTTTTATGCCTCAATATTCAACTGTTGTTGCACAATATTTCCCTTTTGTTCACCATACTGGTTTTTTTCCAACCATGTAAATTGATTTCCCTGCATCCGTAAAAAATTGGAACAGCGTGTCCCATACAGTGGACTTTGAATAAAAGTTGATGACAACAACGCTTCCATCTCCAATGAAATCCCTGTTTGCGGTAACAACTCATTCGCAACCTTGCGTTCATCTTCTAAAATATCCCACGCTGCAGCATTTAGCTCTGCCGATGCAAGATTAGGCAATTGCAGCATCGGTAAAAACTCCTGCGTAAAGCGTTTGCGTAAACGTGCAGTTTTTTCCCAAGGGTCACTCATCAACCCATTTGACACCACATAAACGCCTTTAGCTAGAACCTGTGGTGCTTCACCGCGGTTACTCATATACACCGCTTGAGTGGTATCGCCCACAAATAAATTAAAACCTGCATATTCACATTGCTGTTTTTCCAAGGCTTGGGCAAAACGGATAGGCGTTTGCTCAGATTCTAAAAAGGCCTGAATAATATGCCCACGTGAGGTTGGATATTCACGAACATCATTCGCATCACGATAATTGGTAATCACTGCCCAGCGTCCCGACTGAGTGATCCCCATCCACGTACCGCCCGATTCTAAATCCTGCCCAGCAACAATTGGACTCTGGGGCCATGCTGCCAGTGCTGCTGTCGAACGCCGATAGAACTCATCCCGATTTGAAATCAAACACAGGGGTGTGTCTGCCAAGACCTGCCAAGCCAATGCAACAATACACATAATTCAAACTCTTAATCTTTACACATTGAATGTACAACATTTTTCATCACATTCAGCTAAAATCTGTGCAAAACAGAATCACAAGGAACAGGAATGCTCACCTATCCAAATATTGACCCCGTTGCGATTTCGCTCGGGCCTTTGCAAGTCCATTGGTATGGCTTGATGTATTTACTGGCATTTTTATTTGCATGGGGTTTGGCAACTTACCGTGCCAAACAGCGTGGATGGACACCAGACATGGTTTCCGACCTGATCTTTTACGGCGCTTTGGGCGTAGTCATTGGTGGACGTGTCGGTTATGTATTTTTCTATGGCTTTGAACAATTTTTGGCAAATCCGCTATGGTTATTCCAAGTTTGGACAGGCGGCATGAGTTTTCATGGTGGCTTTTTGGGCGTGATTTTAGCCATGCTGTTCTGGTGTAAAAAATACAAAATGACTTGGTTTCAAACTTTGGATTTTATTGCCCCATGCGTACCTACAGGTCTGATGTTTGGTCGTATTGGTAATTTTATTGGTGGCGAATTATATGGTCGCCCTGTGACCGATCCTAACTTTGCCTTGGGGATGATTTTCCCGACCGATCCTTTGCAATTGGTACGGCATCCATCTCAGTTGTATCAAGCCTTATGCGAAGGTTTAATTCTATTTATTGTATTGTGGTGGTTTAGCTCCAAGCCACGTCCACGCATGGCAGTGTCTGCCCTATTCCTGATTGGTTATGGTTTGGCACGCTTTGTTGTCGAATTTTTCCGCGAACCCGATCATGGTCAGCTCTTTATTGCATGGATGAGTAAGGGACAATTCCTGAGCTTGCCAATGATTTTGGTCGGTATCTGGATGATGTGGTATGCCTATCAAAAGAAAATTTATGATTGGGGTCCGCAGAAAAACAGCTAAACCGCTATCCATTTACATGCAGCTTTCATCTATTCAGGCGAAGTCAATCTTCGCCTTTTTTATGCTACAGTGCCATCTAGTACTTATACTTTTCAGACATCAATATCTCACATGCTTGAATTTTGGTTTAACCCACAGATTACCGTCAAAAAGAAAATTGCCCTGCTGCTGTTAATCGCGCTGGTCACTGCAGCGTTATATTTCTTAGAACCCTTAAAGCTCGATGCGATTTTAATGTTTCTAGCTGCAGGTCTTGTTTTTTTAATTTGTCGTTACTGCAAAATTCATTTTACTGCGCAACATCCAACAGGTTGGTTAGCACGACTATTGACTTGGATTCCGCTAGCATTGTTACTCGCACTCATTTTCATGCAGATTCAACACGGTGAAATTTTACTGTCGGGTGCACAAGGCATTGGCTTTACCGCTTTGACAATTTGCCTGTTTTCACCACTGTCATTGCTGCATCAACATCACACTTCCGACACACAATAAAGTCACAACTTAAAAAACTCTGCTATTATTCTTTCTGATTTACTGGGCATCGAATTGCCCAAACAAAAAATATTCACTTTTGCTTGACCAGAGAACGCTATGCGCCAGTATTTAGACCTACTCCAACATATTCTTGACCATGGTGGCGACAAAGGTGACCGTACCGGAACAGGCACACGTTCAGTGTTTGGGCACCAAATGCGTTTTAACCTTGCACAAGGTTTTCCACTGCTGACTACCAAAAAAGTACATTTCCGTTCTATCGTAATTGAGCTGTTATGGTTTTTAAAAGGCGATACCAACGTCAAATATCTACAAGAACATAAAGTCAGTATTTGGGATGAATGGTCTACCGCAGAACAAACCGCGCGCTTTGGCCGTCCTGAAGGTGAACTTGGCCCTGTGTACGGACATCAATGGCGTAACTTTGGTGCCACACAAAAAGCTAATGGTTTGTATGAGCAAGATGGTTTTGACCAAATTGCATGGTTAATCAATGAAATTAAAACCAATCCAAATTCACGTCGTTTGATCGTGTCGGGCTGGAACCCGCAAGAAGCAGGTCAAGTTGCTTTACCTCCTTGTCATACCCTGTTCCAGTTTTTTGTACACAACGGCAAACTTTCATGTCAGTTATATCAACGCAGTGCCGATGTGTTTTTAGGTGTGCCTTTTAATATTGCCAGCTATGCTTTACTGACCCACATGATCGCACAAGTCTGTGATTTAGAAGTCGGAGATTTTGTATGGACAGGTGGCGATACGCATTTATATGCCAACCACTTTGAACAGGCACAGTTACAGCTATGCCGTGAACCATTGGCTTTATGTCAGTTAAAACTCAATCCTGAAATCAAGGATATTTTCGACTTTAAATTTGAAGATATTGAAATTGTAGGCTATGAGTCACATCCTGCAATTAAAGCGCCTGTCGCAGTTTAATTAGCTGTTGCTAGATTTAGCATCTCAACATTTAAAGGATCTGAACATCCCTAAAACACTTTCCAGACTAAGAAAATACGAGCCGAATTATGTCATTTCAAAATTTAGAAGTTGTACACGTGGTTGCTATGGATCAACAACGCTGCATTGGTCAGGGTAACCAATTGCCGTGGCATATTTCGACAGACTTAAAACACTTCAAAGAAATCACCCAAGGTGGCGTAGTGATTATGGGACGCAAAACCTTGGAGTCGACGGGGCGTACCCTGCCTAAACGTGTCAATTGGGTGATTACCCGCGACCCAAACTGGGCATTTGAAGGCACAAAAGTGGCGCATAGCATTGAAGATGCCTTACAACAAGCCGTTGCCGATGTTCAAGCTTCAGAAAAACCAAACACTTTATTTATTATTGGTGGTGGTGAAATTTTTAGCCAAACCATGCCGATTGCTGACCGTTTGGAACTGACGCATATTGAATTGGATGTGCAGGGAGATGCGCATTACCCTGCCATTCCTGCCGAGTTTAAAAAAGTGGCCTCGGAACAGCATGTCGATGAAAAATCAGGGATTGCCTTTGAGTTTGCCCGCTATCAAAAATAATGCTGACAGCCTTGGCAATATTTGATTATGATGACTTAAACGGAATTTAACTTTGCCTCAGGAATGGCGGATGCTGCATTTCATCTTCAGTTTAGGTGTCGTTCTTTCTTCTATTTGGCTCAGTATGGCCTTGTGGATTCATCAGCCTTTGGGTTGGTTAATGAGCCGTGTGCTGATTGGGACTTGGCTAGCCTTCACCCTCAGCATTTTGGGCATTTATATCACTCAGCATTTGCTCAGTCGCAATCAGGATATTTTGGTTTATCTTTTGGGTTTTACCTTGGGGCTGTTTTGGTATTTTGGGATGGATGCCAAGCAAGACCGTGACTGGAACCCTGAAGTAGCCCGTATGCTGCATTATGAACAAGTACAAGATCAGGTCACGCTGCACAATGTCCGCAATTTTGACTGGCATGCCGATGATCGCTATACCGAACATTGGGAAACCCGACAATTTAATCTGAAACAGATCACTGGGGTGAATATCATCACCTCATACTGGATGGGGCCTAAAATTGCGCATACCTTGGTTAGTTTTGACTTTGCCGATCAAGCGCCTCTGACTTTTTCCATTGAAATACGCAAAGAAAGACATGAAGAGTTTTCTGCGATTGGTGGCTTCTTTCGGAAATATGAGTTGAGCCTTGTTGCTGCCGATGAAAAAGATATCATTTACACTCGCAGTAATATTCGGGGTGAACAAGTTTATTTTTTCCCAATTCAAATGAATCATCAAGAAGCACAAGCACTGTTTCAGGAATATCTGCATAAAGCCGATGCTTTGGCGGCCAAGCCACGGTGGTACAACACTTTAACCAGTAATTGCACCACATTGTTGTTTGATATGATTCAGTCTGTATCACAAAAACGCTTCACTGCAGACTATCGCCTGTTTGCTTCGGGTTATTTACCCAATTATTTATATGATTTGCATGCGCTGGATCATCGTTGGGATATGCAAACTTGGTATCAACGCGCCCACATTAACCCACGTGTGGAAAACTTAAAAGATATCCACAGTCAGGACTTTTCCAGACTTATTCGACAAGGGGTACAGCTCGATTCCTCAGCAAAAATCAGCACGCCTTACTCGCACCCAACCGATCAAAACAAAGTGCTGCCTTGAGCTATTTTGGTCATTTTGTCCAGATACAATTCATTGAAATAGCAAACTACACCCATTCTTGAAAAAGTTGCAGCAAACATACAAATTCAACTAGAGCCACGGCGCATAATTTGTTTAGATAGCAACAAGTTCAAAAAATTAGAGATCATTTCATGTTTAAAAAATCTTTTGTTTTCGCAATATTTGCTTCAGTCATGCTTTTCTCTGGATGTGAAAATATGCCAACTCAAACGAGCACCAGCCAAATTACCGCAATCAATCAAGCTAACTTGGTACAACGTACATGGACGGCTACTCAATTGGGCAACAGTATGTTAAATACTGCAGCAAACCGCCAAAACTTGCCATATTTAAACTTTGATGCCACCACACAAATAGTCTCAGGTTCAGATAGTTGTAACCGAATCAACGCTAGCTATACCGCAGGACGTGACACCCTACAATTGGGTCAATTGGCGACCACGCGAATGGCTTGCTTAAATAACAATAACTTAGATCAGAAATTTCATGAAGCCCTGAACAAAGTCACACATTATCAGGTCTATGGTAAAACCCTGAAATTGCTAGATCGTCATGGAAATTTACTCATTCAATTTGAAACACCAACGGCTGTACGTTAATGGCTAAGTCTAACCATAAATAGGCTTAAAATGGTTGATTCATAAAATATAAGGACAAAATCATGCAACAAGCATTGTTTGGTGGCGGATGTTTCTGGTGTGTCGAAGCTGTATTTTTACAACTGCAGGGCGTAGAAAAAGTCACCAGCGGTTATGCAGGTGGACACACCTTAAACCCAAGCTATGAAGATATTTGCCGTGGCGACAGCGGACATGCAGAAGTCATTTTGATTGATTTTGATGAGCAGCAGATCAGCTATTCACAATTACTTGAGGTATTTTTTGCCACACACGACCCAACCACATTAAACCGTCAGGGCAATGATGTCGGCACACAATACCGCTCTGTGATTTATTATTTAGATGCTACACAGCAACAAGCTGCCACCGAGATGATTGCAGCATTACAAGCTGAAGGTGTGAATGTTGTGACTGAACTCAGTGCAGCACCTGAATTTTACCCTGCAGAAGACTATCATCAGAATTTTTTTGCCAAAAATCCAAATCAGGGCTACTGCAATTTTTCCATTCCACCGAAACTGAATAAATTACGCAGTAAATTTCAGCATTTACTGAAAGTATAACCATTGGATTTAAAAGCAAGTACAAAACGGTGATACTCATCTTTTGATGACATCACCGTTTACACCACTATTTATTTTACAAAAGTCGTCCAGACAAATGCCTGAGTACGTCCTTGTAAGGTCATCTTCAACTGATCGCCCGACTGTAATGCTGCCACTCCTGCAGGCGTACCAGTCATGACCACATCACCAGGTTCTAAACTAAATACTTGGCTAATATCTGCCAACAATGCCGCAATATCAAAAATCAATAAACTGGTATCGCCTTGCTGACGTAATTCATCATTAATGACCAAACGATAGTGCACGTTTTTCCAGTCCTGAATTTCCGATACATCCACCCAATCTGCCAACACACAAGAACCATCAAATGCTTTGGCTCGTTCCCATGGTTGCCCTTTTTTCTTGAGTTCGTCCTGCAACTCACGCAAAGTTAAATCCAGACCTAAAGTCACTGCACCTACAGCATCCAACACTTTGGCAGGATCTGTGTCTGCATTTAAGGGTTGGTCAATGCGTAAACTCAGTTCACATTCATAATGACAATTGCCCCAGACTTTATTCCACGTAATCCCATCATTTAAACTGCGTAAACTGCTTGGCGGTTTAATAAATAACACAGGACGATCAGGTACAGCATTACCTAATTCTTTGGCATGGTCTGCATAACTGCGACCGACACAGACAATTTTAGATGGACGTGTACTCATCATCATCCTCAAATAATTCGTAAATTGGGAAAATTAGAACTTACTTTTTAAAGGTATTTTCAAAAACCGTTTGTTCTGCAGGCAGATTAAATGCACGTTTCGGCACAATCACCACTGTACGGTTTTTCAATTCCAGCATATAGGTGAGTTTACCCACAGCGAAATTTTGCACCTCGTTATAATGAAATACCTGTTTACGACCATTGGCATACAATTCTGCATAGTCTTGAAATAAATCAATACCTTGCTCGCTTTTTCCAAATTGGTATTTGACAAACTGGCGCTTAAACATCATTGGCAAAAACCAATAACGCATTAAGGTTTGCAAGATTAAAAAGAACGCACCGAGTGCAACATAATAGCGACCTACCCCATCGAAGCCCAAATAAAAGCCCCAAGCGATAATCGCCACACTCATCAGTGGTGTAATAAAACGGGTGAATTGTTTTTTACCAAAAGTCGCAAGGGCAAAGCCGTCTTGAGATTCTTCTAAATTTAAAATATAGCGCAAAGACAATGCTGGCTGCGTGTCAGACATAAGCTCATCATCAAGTCATTCAAATTGAGCTAAATCTTACACTAGATTGAGCACATTCCTTATTTTTTTAGTGTTTATTCGCTCAAAGCCAGATGTAAAACAATAGTCATACTTTTGACACAGAAATTTCATCATTTTTAGATAGTGTAGATGCAAAAAAACCGCATCAAAAGTGCGGTTTTTTATTTCAAGTTGGTGCGCTCAGAGAGATTCGAACTCCCGACCCCTTAGTTCGTAGCCAAGTGCTCTATCCAGCTGAGCTATGAGCGCGACGACTTGATGGGGTGCATTATACGTGTTTTTGTCTGGCTGTTAAGTATTAATTCATCATTTTGCAATCAAATGCACAGATATTCGACGATTCAAAAAATTTTACCGAAATACAATTATTGCATTGGCTTAGCTTCGGGTAAATGCAGATACACACTATATCAGCAAATTTCAGGCACAAAAAAACCGCATTTAAGCGGTTGATTGTTCAAGTTGGTGCGCTCAGAGAGATTCGAACTCCCGACCCCTTAGTTCGTAGCCAAGTGCTCTATCCAGCTGAGCTATGAGCGCATTACTTGTTTGCCAATTTAGGCAATACGTTACTGTTCAGTTTACTTATTGGTGCGCTCAGAGAGATTCGAACTCCCGACCCCTTAGTTCGTAGCCAAGTGCTCTATCCAGCTGAGCTATGAGCGCGACATAAGTAAAGCGTGGCGGTGAGAGAGGGATTCGAACCCTCGATACAGTTACCCGTATGCGTCCTTAGCAGGGACGTGGTTTCAGCCACTCACCCATCTCACCGTAACGTGCCGCCATAATACAAATTAAGTGCTAGCACTGCAAGCTTAGACACCACAATTTTTGCATATTTTTGCTCAATTAAATATTTTTTAAACAATTTTCAGGATTCATCACCAGAATTGCGCCTGAACTTTTGGCAATCACTACACAAAAACCAGAAACATCGTAAAATAACGACAGAAAACACATTATTGCAATCATTTACGTGCAGTCTTCACGTACATGACTTATGCTAAACCTACCTTCTGACATGAAGTTTATTCCATGATGAAAAATTGGGTCGATCCTGAAGCGAAAGCTGAAGCCGAACGTTACGAAAATCCTATTCCAAGCCGTACCTTAATATTAGAAACTATTGAAACACTGCAAGCGGCACAGTCACATGCAGACTTGGTTGAGCATTTCGCCATTGCCGATCAAAAAAGTATTGATGCGTTAAGCCATCGTTTAATTGCCATGGTGCGTGATGGTCAGCTCATGAAAGATGGATTCAAGTTCCAGCTTGCTGCAGAACAACCGACTCATGACGCCACGGTGTACATCAACAGTAAAGGTTTAGGCACAGCCAATATTGCAGGTCATGAAGATATTTTATTGCCTGAACGTGAACTACGTTTGGTGTTTAATGGCGATCAAGTCAAAGTCCGCCAGACTTCGGTAGATCGTAAAGGCAAGGCATGGGGCTTTATTACAGAAGTCACTCAGCGTCGTGTCAAACAAATCATTGGTAAATTGTCAGAATACGATGGTGAATATTTTATTCAGCCCGCCCAACCAAATAGCCATCAACCCATTACCCTTGAAAAAGAACTAATTGAACATGCCCAAGTTAAACTGGGCGATTCTGTTCGCATTGCCATTGACGACTATCCAACCCGTGAAGAATTCGCCACAGGACATATTATTCAGTCGATGGCAGACAAAGCTGATACTGAAATTATTATCCCGCAAACCATTTTAGAATTTGGTCTGCCCTATGAATTTCCTGAAGATGTCATTCAGGAAGCCGAAAGCTTTCAGGAACCGACTGCCCAAGATCGTGAAGGACGTATTGATTTACGCGATTTACCCTTAGTCACCATTGATGGTGAAGATGCCCGCGACTTTGACGATGCGGTGTACGCCGAAAAACGTCCAGGCGGTGGCTACCGAGTCGTTGTCGCCATTGCCGATGTCAGCCATTATGTCCGCTCAGGCAAACCATTAGATAATGAAGCTCAGGAACGTGGGACTTCGGTGTATTTCCCACATTTTGTATTGCCAATGTTGCCTGAAGCTTTATCGAATGGCTTATGTTCACTCAATCCGCAGGTTGACCGTTTATGTATGGTCTGTGATTTAAAACTGTCACGCGTAGGTCGAGTCACAGGTTTTGAATTCTATCCATCGGTCATGCATTCTAAAGCACGTCTAACCTATACCCAAGTGGCACAATATTTTGAGGGTGATAGTGCGGCAATTCCAGAAGATCGGGAGGTGCGCAAATCATTAAACACTCTGTTCCAACTGTATCAAGTGCTGAAAGGCTTACGTGCCGAACGTCATGCCATGGAGTTTGAGACCGTTGAAACCTACATGACCTTTGATGAGTTAGGTGGAATTAAAGAAATTTTGCCCCGCACCCGTAACGATGCACATAAACTGATTGAAGAATGTATGTTACTCGCCAACGTCGCAGCAGCAGAATATGCACTCAAACATGATGTGCCGATGCTGTACCGTGTGCATGAACCGCCAGAGTTTTCACGTATTCAAAAAGTCCGTGATTTTGTCAAATTACTTGGGCTACATTTCCCAGAACAACCAACTCAGGCCGACTATCAAGCGGTGATTGAAGCCACTAAAGATCGTATTGATGCGCCAAGTATTCACGCGGTGTTATTACGCTCCATGATGCAGGCCTATTATGGTGCCAACAATGCAGGACACTTTGGTTTAGCTTATGATGCCTACACGCATTTCACTTCACCAATTCGCCGCTACCCTGACCTGTTATTACACCGTGCCATTAAAGCACATTTACAACACAAGCCATCCCCACTTTCGGGCGCAGCTTTAGATGATGCAGGCGAACATTATTCTGCAACTGAACGTCGTGCAGATGAAGCTTCGCGCTCTGTCACGACATGGCTAAAATGCCACTATATGCAGCAGCATTTAGGTGAAGAATTTGTGGGCATAATTTCTGCAGTGGCAGAATTCGGTCTATTTGTTACGCTCAAAGACCTTTATGTCGATGGTATGATTCATGTCAGCCAGTTAGGCGATGATTTCTTTGTATTTGATCAAGCTAGTCAAAGTCTAATTGGACAAGCACGTGGTCAAACCTTTAGCTTAGGCGATGAAGTCAAAATTAAAGTGGCGGCCGTGAATTTAGAAGACCGCAAAATTGATTTTGAACTTATGCAACAACTCACCCATGCAGGTCGTGCTATTCGTATGCGCGCACCGCGCGTGGCAAAACCATTCAACCGTGAAGCCACCGAAGAAGTTTTTTCTGAGCGTCCAAGCAAGGCGACTTTAAGTGAAAACGGTGAGCAACCTGTACCAAAGAAAAAGCAAAAAAACAAACCGAGTTCTTATGGTAAAAAAACCTCAGCGAAGTCGGAAATAAAACCGAAAGAAAAAACCAAGAAAAAGACCAAAGAGAAAAAGAAAAAAGCCAATGCCAAGTCTAAATTTGACTAGCATCGGCTTTTTTCCAACCACTTCAAAAAGAGCTACGGCTCTTTTTGTTTTTTGGGATCGCCTCAAACAGCCATATTCTGACAAAGTTATGACCTTGATTAGCTAAATCTGCCCTTTTGCCTTGATTTCAGCCCTCAAAAGCCCTACATCTATTAATCATGAAAGAAATTTAGATGGCACTCAAAAAATGAAATTACAGCAAGCAACTTTACCTGTTCCACAGTTTGATCAAATTACACTGGCAGATTTAAAAGAAAAAATTGAGCATGCTATTCAGCAGGGACAAAGCTTTTTAAATAAGCTGACTGCAGTACCTGAAAGTATTACGGCGCAATTAAATGTTTTAGAACAGATTGATCAGCTCGAAAATAATATGAGCGAAGCATGGGGCGTGCTGTCACATTTAAATGCGGTCATGAATAATACTGAAACCCGTGAAATGTATCAGGCGTTATTACCCAGTTTAAGTGACTACTATACTCAGCTTGGTCAGCACACAGTGTTATATCAAACTTATCAACATATTCACGATGCCAACACCTTTAAAGATTTGCCTGCTGCACAACAAAGCGCAATTCAACTGGCCTTGCGTGACTTTAAACTGTCAGGCGTGGCCTTAGAAGGCGAAGCCAAAAAACGCTATGCTGAAATTTCAGCGCGTTTATCGCAACTGTCATCGGATTTTTCCAATCATGTCTTGGATGCTACTCAAGCCTATTACAAAGTATTATCAGAAGATCAGCTCAAAGGTTTACCACCAAGCAGCGTTGAATTGCTGAAACAATATGGTCAGCAACGCGAGCTAGAACAACCTGTGGCAACACTGGATATTCCTGCCTATTTAGCCATTATGACCTATGCCGATGATCGTGCTTTGCGCGAAACCTTGTATCAGGCATACACTACTCGCGCGTCCGATCAATCAGCCCAGTCTGAATTTGACAACACCCCGATCATGGAAGAAATCTTGCGTTTACGTCAAGAAATGGCGCAATTGCTCGGTTTTAACAACTATGCAGAATTATCCCTTGCCAGCAAAATGGCACCAAGTGTCGAAGCAGTCGATCAATTCCTGCGTGAACTGGCAGAACATGCTCGTGCACCTGCAGAACAAGAAATTGCCGAACTCAAAGCCATTGCCGCCCAAGATGGGATTGATACCTTACAACCGTGGGATACAGGCTACTATTCTGAAAAAT
The DNA here is from genome assembly GCF_021602765.1 of Acinetobacter sp. KAM396. Lineage (NCBI taxonomy): Bacteria > Pseudomonadati > Pseudomonadota > Gammaproteobacteria > Moraxellales > Moraxellaceae > Acinetobacter > Acinetobacter sp. KAM396. The sequence goes on along the minus strand of NZ_BPPH01000002.1, from coordinate 66,879 downwards.
TAAAATTACAGCAATTTAACCTTTCACAAGAAATGTTAAAACCATATTTCCCTGCACCGAAAGTGGTTGAAGGTCTATTTAGCATCGTCAAGCGTTTATACGATGTCGATATTATTGAGCGCGCTGCCCCTGTTTGGCATCCTGATGCACGTTATTTTGAACTTGAAGATCAAGGTCAAGTGATTGGTGGTTTTTACTTTGATCTATATGCCCGTACAGGCAAACGCGGCGGCGCATGGATGAGTGGTTTCCGTTCACGCATGCAATTGGCACAAGGTTTACAAAAACCAATTTGCTATATGGTGTGTAACTTTACCCCACCTGTTGCAGACCAACCCGCGCTTTTAACGCATGATGAAGTCATCACCCTATTCCATGAATTTGGACATGGCTTACATCACATGCTAACTGAAGTAGATAATATTGCTGTGGCAGGTACACATGGTGTCGCTTGGGATGCGGTGGAATTACCAAGCCAATTCATGGAATTTTGGACTTGGGATCAAGATAGTTTAGATATGCTGAGTGCGCATATTGAAACCCAAGACACCCTGCCAGAACACCTGCTTAAAGCACTGTTAGATGCACGTTTCTTCCAGTCGGGAATGCAGAGCCTGCGCCAAATTGAATTTGCCCTGTTCGATTTAAGTATTCATCGCAGCAACCCTGCTTTAAATGCGGAACAGATTCAAGCTATGCTGAATGATATCCGCCAAAACTATGCCGTTGCGCCAACTACAGCCTACAACCGCTTCCAGCACAGCTTCAGCCATATTTTCGCAGGCGGTTATGCTGCAGGATATTATTCATACAAATGGGCAGAGGTTTTAGCCAGCGATGCCTTTGATCGCTTTGAAAATGAAGGGCTATTTAATACTGAAACTGGCAAGCAGTTTAGACAGTTTATTCTAGCAGTTGGCGGAAAAGATTCAGCGCTTGACGCATTTATCAATTTCCGCGGACGCGAGCCAAAAATAGACGCACTATTACGTCATCAAGGTTGGACGAACACAGTCAAAAATGCTTAAACTAAGACCTTTAGATGAAGTTAGGGGAGTCGTGATGACCATTAAACGTCGTTTCATTGCAGGCGCAAAATGTCCAAAATGTCAGGCGATGGATCGGGTTGTCATGCTCACCGCTGGCGAAGCTGAATGGATCGAATGTATCGAGTGTGATTATACGGAAAACCGTCCGACACATATTGATGAACCTGAAATCCCAGAGGTTTCAGATGAAATTGGGGTGATACAGTTTAAGCCGCGTCAGTCAAAGTAAAACAATAAGGTTCAACAACGCATGACTGAAGATCAACGACATAACCCTAAGCTCTTATGGGCCATTACGGGCGGGTTAATTATTGTCATTATTGCCGTATTTATCTTTCAATGGATGGGCGATAGCGACAATACTGCGCCTATAGAAACTGCCCCAACTACGGCGTCTGTAGCGAAAGCTGTACCTGCTGAAGCAACACCATTGCAAGAAGATGAAGCAGCACCAAAACAGTTGGTCACAGAAGATTTACTCAAAGCACCTGTCTCTGAAAATGCAGCCCTTGCCAAAGAAGAAGTGGCTAAATTAGATGACATTCAAAATCAGCTGAATGATCAACGTGCCTTATTAAAACAGCAACATAGTGATGCCGATGAGTTGATTAAACTAAAAGAGGAGCAAATCAAAATACTGGAAGCCCAACTGGCACAGTAAACCTCCTCTGCTTCACATCAGTCGTTTTAAAATACGATAAACGGTCAGTGTTGTAGCCAATTTAAGCTAGAATAGCCTGAGGTTATTCTGGCTTTATTTGTATGACATCTTCTGGCTCTGCCCAACAAAATTTGCTCAAAGCAATTATGCTGTTGACCTGCTCTGCCTTTCTGTTTTCGCTCATGGGGGTGTGCGTTCGTTACGCCTCAGAAACGGTAGATAATGCCACTGTAGTATTTTTCCGTAATTTTATTGGTTTGTTTATTTTTATCCCGCTCATTTTCAATAAAGGCTTGGGCTTTTTTAAAACTGAAAAGTTATGGATGCACACTTGGCGTTCGGTGGTCGGATTAACCGCCATGTATGGTTTTTTCTACGCAATTGCCAACCTAAAACTGTCCAATGCAATGGTCTTTACCTATTCATCGCCTATTTTTATTCCCTTAATTGCATGGCTATTCCTTAAAGAAAAAATCACCAAACCAATGTTATGGGCTGCTTTCATTGGTTTATTTGGCGTGTTATTTGTCGCCAAACCCGATGCAGGTATGTTTAATAGCATGTCTGCAATTGGACTCAGTGCCAGTTTTTTAGCAGCGATGGCTTTTGTCACGGTACGCGCCCTGACTCAAACCGAACCGCCTGAACGCATTGTGTTTTATTTTTGCATGATTGGGACACTCATTTCTGTTATACCGATGTTCTGGTCATGGCGTCCTTACAACTTAAAAGAATTGAGTTTTTTAATTGGTGCAGGATTGCTGGCCAATATCAGTCAGATCTTTATGTCCAATGCCTACCGTCTTGCCCCTGCTGGGCAAATTGGCCCTGTCAATTACATTGCGATTATTTTTGCAGGGATTTGGGGCTTTAGCTTTTGGCATGAAACACCAGACTTATTTAGTTTAATTGGCTTTGCCCTGATTTTGCTTGCCATTATTTTGTGCAGTCCAGTGTTACAAAAACACCTGAATCATCACTCCCCGCATTCATAATGCTGCTTTGTATTCCCTGCATATCAACCTATTAAAAAAACACCCCATAGCGAACTACAGGGTGCTGTTAAATAATAAGATGACAGTGATTAAGTATCCATGTGCTTATTCATACCAGCCGAATAGCTTAAATGCATACGGTGCATAGGCAATAATCAACATCGCAGGAAGCATCAAAATCATAGGCAAAATCCAACGCTCATAACGATAATAGAACGATTTATGACGAACTTCTGCATCGGCTGCAGCGACTTCTTCATCTCCAATCGACTGCCTTGCCAATAAGTGATTCAGCGCTACAGGTGGCGTCACATAGCCTAATTCAAAACCAATTAGGGTAATCATCCAGAAATGCGCAGGATGAATCCCATATTGATAAGCTACAGGCGCAACCGTTGCAGAAATTAGAATCACCGCACCGAATGGATCCATAATCATGCCCACAAAAATCATGAGGGCAACAATCAGGCTAATCACAATAAAGATGCTGCTAATGTCTGTTGGAAACGCTTCCATAATTTCAATGCGTTCTAAATAGCCGCCCACACTGACTGAAAGCGCCATCAAAATCACCAATGCCCCAATATGACCCACCGTTTCACTGGTCGATAAATGCAGTGCTTTGAAAAAACCATATTGACGCAATGGTGAATCAGGTGCGGTCAATAATGAACGCTCAGATGAAGCTGTTGTCTGTTGTGCTGTAGGCTTATAATCAAAACTCTGATCCCACTGCCCCATGGCTGGAATAGGTGCAGGTTCATGGCGCAATTTATCAAATAGCACCATCATCAATAAAATAACCGGCATCATGACAGGAGCAGTAAATTCATTCATATTGGTGTCTAAAGCATATTTATAGAACAGCCAAATCAACACAAAAATAAGGATATAGGGCATTACAGGGCCAATAGCACGTAGGGACAATGGCGCAGCCATTCTTGGTGCAGCAATGCGGAATTTATTTTCAGCAAAGAACAACGAAATCACTAAAAACAGGGTTGAAGTCAAGAGAAACACATACAAACCATAGTGATATAGCATGTCCGTTGTGACTTCTTTATTCAGCGATGCCACCACAACAATCAATAGGCAAGGGCGAAGCACCACCCCCATTGAACCCGACATGGCAGTTGCTGCTAATGCAAACTGACGTCGTCCACCCGCATTCCAAACCTCTTTATAAATGATCGCACCTGCGGCAATGACAAAAATCCCCGATGCACCGGTATAAGCTGTTGGCAATGCCGCAGCAATCAAAATCAGCCAGGTTAAAGTTTCAGGTGCCAAATTCCACGGACGCAGAATATTCAGGAACAAATCCACAATTCGAGTTTGTTTGAGCAACATCCCTGCCCAAATAAACAATGCCAAGTTCAGGAAGATACTAGAGAATTCGACCAGTTGCCCCAGGTATATCCCTTGCCCCATTGGATAATCCATTAGGAAGGTAAAGGAGAAACCTGTACTAATTGCCATATAGGCATACAAAGGTACACTCAGGAAAGCAAGACCTAAACTACCGCCTTCACGGGTCGGTGTAGGTGGCTTAATAAGCTGGAATAAACTAATTAAAGTCAGAGTTGCAAACAGAGTCATCCACATCCAGTAAATGATTTGCGTTTCAACACTCATCGGTACGCCTGAATTGAGTACTGAACGATATTGACTGATACTTGACGAGGTTAAGAATCCATTCGCCACCACCATTAAGGTCGAATACACTTTAAAATCAATTTTGGTCGCAGGGCCACGTAAACCAATGTGATGGGTTTTTAAAGTGGCACTAATTGCGGCAAAGACCACCATCAACACCAATAAAATGGCACGGTTTTCAGTACCAAATTTAAAAATACCAAAAAAAGAGGTTTCAATGTTTCGATACATTTTCAAGCTTGGATAGGCTTGAATATGCTGAATCGCCTGATCATGAAATTGAAATTTTTCTTCACAAATTTGTTTGGCTGCCAAAATGGAAGCGCGGACATCTGATTCAGAGGCAGTGCCAAAAATATCGGCAAACTCATCAGCAGCATTGGCTTGCATTTGGGCATGTACCTGCGCATCGATATCGGGGTTGCGTTCGCAGTCAGGTGCAGTGGGTTCGGCACGCAAAAATGAATATTGCATACCCGTTGCAGGGTCACCGTATAGGCGTTCACCCATACGCAACAACTGACCATGTAACATTTCACCTGTACCAATAATGAGGGTCAGTAGCAACAAGATCAAAATAACGAATGTAGAAATCCATTCTGTCCATATATGTCTGAGCAAAGCCAAGCCAGACCTGCGTTGTCCGTTATTGTGCATATATTTTCCTGTTTTTATTCTATGCAGAAACCGAGACACTCGAATTTCTGTCTGTCCTTATTCAACGGAATATCCATCTTCCATCGAGCATTTTTGCATTCAGTTTAAATGTGAATGAACGTCGTTATTTTTAAAATGACAATATAGATTTTCTTTTAAGTAAAAATGGTCAATTGTGAGATTTTTTGTGAGTCCTTTCCGATGTAAATTTAATGCGAATCAATGCAATAGACCCAACCAATATAAGCGAGTGCAAAAATTACTCCCCAAATCACTCCCAATAAATGTGCCTCAACTAATACAGGACTTCCGATTAATTCTGCTGTACCCAAACTGCCCAAAGTATTTTCCCAAATCAATTTAGATAAAATAAGCAGCAAGACCAATGCGGCAAAACCACGTTCTTTTTTATAGAGCAAATGCACACACGCCACCGCCACATAAGCACCATGCAATACCCCAGAAAGCCCTGCATAGGCATCAACATCGGTAAGCAAGTAAAAGAAACTCAGACTAATCGCTGGGGGTAGTAGCAGCAAAAGCGCCACAAAATGCCCTATTTTGGCATGCGGGAAAATAAAAGGTAAACAGGCAAAGGCGATCATATTGAGTAAATAATGAATCCAACCCACATGCACCCAATGCCCTGTCCATAAACGCCAGAATTCATCCAATAAATGTGTAGACCAATAAATAAAATGCTCTGCAAAAATCTGCAAACATGCCGAAACCGACATACATGCCGCAATAAACACAATTTTTCGACTGAGAAATTGAGATGAATATTGCATAGGCGCTTGCATCCTCCAAATTATTCTTGTTATGTGCTTCGGCAAACGGATTGCCCAATCCTAAAACTTCTTGTCTATATTGAATTGGGCAATCTTGATATTTTTACAATTGAGCTGCCGTATCCTCATTAAATAAATCATCTAATTCAGATGAATCATCTTGCTCATCCCAGAAACGTTGCTGATCACCCGTACGCACACCTGTATGTTCAGTCCAGTAACGGTCTGAAATTCCTTGTACCATGCTTCCCGCCATGGCATCAATCAATTTAAATTGTGGATTTACAGGTTTTTCGTCACTGCGTGCATTAGAAAAGGCTTTGAGTGCATCGCGGATTTTGGCATCTTCACCACTGGCTTGGGCAGCAACCGCATATAAAGCGTGTGATAAACGCACGCCTTTATTTTCACCAATTTGCATCGACTGCTTTAAGGTTTGATAAGGATCAGGTTTACCATCTCCCGCACCAGGAAGCAAAGTCCATATTACTGCACGTGTGGCCTCTGGTGCACCCCAGAATTTTTCATTATTTAAACAGGTCATGCCACGTTCAACAATCGCGGCAATGTCTTTAGGCACATGCACTGCCCCGCCTGAATTAATATCATTGGTCATGGCTTGCAAGCCACTCAACATCCCCAACATATACACGGTTTGATCAATATCACTGTTCATTTTTGGACAACCTTCGCCCAAAGGTTTCCGGTATTTCTTTTCCCAACGATGCTGAAATAATTGATAGCCTGTGTATTGACGCTGTGCAGCCAAAGCTGCCCAACGCTTTTGCTGAATCCGCGCATCTTGCGCTTCGCCCACTTGCCCTGCTTTTGCTGCACGTAAATAACGCAATTCAGCATCTAAAGCTTTTTCTTCGGCACAAATGCCTGCCGCCGAGTACATCAGTACCGCAACACGGGTTGGGTCTGCGCCCATATCTTTGGTGGCCATAATGGCGGGGGTTAAAGAATTACCAGAATTACACACCATTTCAGCATCTTCCATTGCTAAAATAGGCGGCACGATATGTTTTTCAGTAAATCCAAGAGCGACATTGGCTCCTGTTTTGATCACTTGTGAACAACCTGATAATAATAAACTTGTGATTGCAAATACGGCCACACCCTGGCCTATTTTTTGGACTTGCGACATTTTCCTGTCCTCTATAATTGTGTTTATGTCCATTGCAACAAACATAGCAGAAGCAATATCTGAATAAAAGCGACTACTTGCTGCTTCAGATGGATAACTGTGCCATGTTTTAAAGTGACTAAAATTGACCAAAATCTGTCATCCGACAAAATTTAGGCAAAAAAAAGTAGCATTGCGACGGTTCAGCACATGCTACTTATTAACTGGTGCCCAATTCGGGCTTATCTTAAAAAATCTTTTAGTCAAATTTAAATCTGTGCATTTCAGCAATGTGATTGCTATTGATCTACAATTGTCTAGAGTTAATATAACTGAAAATAGCGATTGGTGTAATCTTATATGCCAATATAAAATGACTGGTCAGGGCATGAAAAATAGATGATAATTTTATCATTATGATAATTATTGTTTTTTTAATTAATAAAAATATACAACTGTCTGCAAATTAGAACATTTTCGCCAATACTTTTAGCGCTTTCCACTGCGTCTTAGAAACCTGATCACACCAAATCACCACAGGTTTAACAGCTTGCTGAAATTCCAAGACGATATAAATTTGATGATCTATCACCTGATGCAATTCCACACGCTGAATTTCTGTTTGACGAGCTGTACTTTTAATCTGTTGTGATACTACACGAGGCACGAGATAGGAAATTGACCATTCACGGTCATCTAATTGATCTAAACCAACAATTCGGTTTGCACGAACAAACTTAAAATATGTCCAACCTATAATGACAATACATATAACGCTTAGCCATGGCGTTAACATTTGCAGCAAAAGCCAAACGATGAGTAGAGCGATCATCAGCTGAAACACTATTGCGATGAGACTAGGTTTCAGCTGAAACTGCTGTTTAGCCATGCACATAATGTTTCAGTTTACGAATAAAATCTTTCAACTCAGGACGTGGTGGCTCAGACACTTCCATAAACCAATCCAATAAATCTGGGTCTTCCTGCTCAACCAAATCGGCAAACATTTGTTTTTCTTCCGCACTGGCAGTCAGATAATGATTTTTCACATACGGGTCAAAATAGACATCAATTTCCTTTAAACCACGACGGGCACGGTAAATCACTTTGCGTTCTTCTAAGCTGATGTCATCACTCATGCGGATTCCCCATTCAAAATAAACTCAGGCTAGTTTAACCGACCCCTTTTAAAGTTTCGATGACTTTTATGCAGCATTGACCAAAAGCATCATATTGCATCTGCAATTGAAACTTTTGCACCTTGTTCACCCCTATGAATTCTTCTAAGGTGAATTCAAAATAACAACATCAGGAAGATGAAACAATGCAATCTGCCGCTATTCGCCCCATTGCTAATATGTTGCCGCGCACCTTATTCAATACTGAACACGACAGTTTTCGTGATTTGGTACGAAAATTCTATTTACAAGAAGTCATCCCCCATACTGAAAAATTTGAAGCACAGCAGCATGTAGATCGTGAGCTTTGGCGTAAAGCAGGTGCTTTGGGTTTGCTGTGTAGCACCATGCCTGAAGAATATGCAGGTTCAGGGGTAGACCGCTTATACAGCATGATTTTGATTGAAGAACAAGCTTATGCAGGCGACAGTGCCACAGGTTTTTCACTGCATTCAGATATTGTTGCCAATTACATTCATAACTTTGGCACGACTGAACAAAAACAACACTGGTTACCTCGTATGGCAACTGGCGAAGTGATCACCGCGATTGCCATGACTGAACCCGGTACAGGTTCAGACTTACAAGCTGTACGCACCTCTGCGGTATTGGATGGCGATGAATACTTGATTAATGGTTCTAAAATTTTTATTACCAACGGCTATTTATGCGACATGGCGATTGTGGTGTGTAAAACAGCGAACACAGACAAAGGTTCAGCCAATCTGTCTTTAATACTGGTAGAAGCGGATCGAGCTGGATTTAGCAAAGGCAAACCACTGAATAAAATTGGCATGAAAGGTCAGGACACTTGCGAATTATTTTTTGATAATGTCCGCGTGCCTCGCAGCAATTTATTAGGCACAGAAGGCATGGGCTTTATCATGTTGATGAAAGAACTGGCTTGGGAGCGCTTGATTGTCGCGATAATTTGTCAAGCAGGTGCGGAAGCTGCTTTTGCGCATACACTGCAATATACTCAGCAACGACAAGCCTTTGGCAAAAGCATCCAAAGCTTTCAAAATACACGCTTTAAACTGGCAGAATTACGCACCGAAATTGATTTTTGTCGTGCTTTTTTAGATCAATGTATGCTGTCACAACTTCAAGAACAACTCAGTGTCGAAGCTGCTGCAGCTGCCAAATATAAAATTTCAGAGATGTATTCCAAAGTGGTAGATGAATGTCTACAACTGCATGGTGGCTATGGTTATATGCTTGAGTATCCAATTGCACGTGCTTACTTAGACAATCGGGCCAATCGTATTTATGCAGGTACCAATGAAATTATGAAAGAGCTGATTTCACGTTCTTTATAAAATATCTACCACAACATGAAAATGGCGCAAGAGATTTTAAATCCCTTGCATCATAATCATACAACTTTCGCACCCGACAATTTAAGATACTAATTTAGGTTTACGCAGCTGTACAGGCACAGTCTGTTTGAACTTTAAAATACCATCTTCAAAACTTGCCTGTTTTAAGGTTTTGCGATCTTCTAAGTAGTTATTTGTCACTCGCCATGGTGCATGTTTGCCTTGCTTCGGCATCACATCAGCAGCACGTGCGATATAGCCCGAACTCAAACTGCCCATTACCGTATCTTCCAATAACTCTGTTTGGTCACCTTGAGGAATTACCTCGTCATAACCTTGTCGATCCATATAATTGAGCAAACGACAAATATAATCAGCAGCCACATCCACTTTCAGTGTCCAAGACGCATTAATATAGCCAATAATCATTGCAATATTCGGTACATCACTCAGCATCACACCTTGATATAGCATGTGCTTCGATGTGTCCAAAGGTTCACCATCAATCGTGGCTTGAATACCGCCTAGAATTTGAATATTCAAACCAGTAGCAGACACAATAATATCAGCATCCAAATGCTTACCTGATTTTAATTGCACACCAGTTTCGGTAAATCTATTTATTAGATCCGTTTCAATCGAGGCATGACCTTCGCGCAAAATCTTAAATAAATCACCATCGGGCACGACACATAAACGTTGATCCCACGGATTATAATGTGGGGTGAAATGTTTCATATCCACCTTGCCTTTGAGCTGGATTTGGATGGATTTCAATAACAAAGTACGCAGTAATTTCGGCTGCTTTTGCGCTAAAACATAAATGGCGCGTTGCATGCCAATGTTACGTGCACGGGTGATTTTATATGCAATATCTTCAGGCAAAACTTTACGCATTTGCTGATAAACGAAGTCCATTGCAGGCACAGAAGCTATATAAGTCGGTGAGCGTTGTAGCATAGTGACATGCGCTGCACCACCTTTCGACATAGCAGGTACCAAGGTAATGGCTGTTGCACCACTGCCTATAATTAACACCTTTTTACCACGATAGTCTAAATTCTCAGGCCAGTGCTGTGGGTGGATAAATGTGCCTTTAAATGCCTGCTGATTCGGGAAATCTGGCTGAAAACCATGATCGTAATTGTAATATCCTGTACAGCCTATAACAAAATTAGCCACCCAATTTTCAATCTGCTGTGCTGCATTTTCAATACGTAGTGTCCAATTTCGTGTTTGAGAATTATAATTGGCAGATAGCACACGATGCTGAAAATGAATTTTTGAATGCAAGGCTTTTTCTTGAATGACTTCCGCTAAATAGCCTTTAATAGATGCACCATCGGCAAGTACATTGGTTTTTTTCCAAGGTTTAAAATTATAACCAAAGGTCGACATATCCGAATCAGAACGAATACCAGGATATTGAAATAAATCCCAAGTGCCACCAATATTTTGACGACGCTCAATAATTTCAAAAGAACGCTGTGGGCACTTCTGAATCAAATGTGCAGCTAAACCAATGCCAGAAATCCCTGCCCCAATAATTAATATATCAACCTGCTTATCCATGTTTATTATCCAGTTTGAATCATGTTTTTTATTAAAGCACATATTTGACAATACACAATGTCAAGTTAAGCAAAAGTCACTTAAATTTATATCAATTCGGGACAATTTAATATTTTTGATATTGAACTTATTTTTTTCATAAAAAAAGACCGGTAAAACCGGCCTTTTTCTGAACAACGTGCGTTATTCTTGGCGAAATTATTTAACTTCGCGATCTACAAGCTCAACGTAAGCCATCGGTGCAGCATCACCCGCACGGAAGCCCGCTTTAAGAACACGTAGATAACCGCCGTTACGCTCTTTGTAACGAGGGCCAAGAACGGTAAATAATTTACCAACAGTTGCTGCTGAACGAGTACGAGCAAACGCTAAACGACGGTTTGCTACTGTATCGTTTTTAGCTAAAGTGATTAAAGGCTCAGCAACACGACGTAATTCTTTTGCTTTAGGAACAGTTGTTTTGATTAACTCGTGTTCGAACAAAGAATTAGCCAAGTTTTGGAACATCGCTTTGCGATGGCTGCTTGTACGGCCTAATTTCACACCACTATTACGATGACGCATGGTGATAGTCCTACTTAATTAACGGCTACGATAGGCGAAACGATCGTCCATACGGAGACTAGCCGGTGGCCAGTTCTCTAAACGCATGCCGAGCTGTAAGCCTTTAGAAGCCAGAACATCTTTGATCTCTGTAAGCGATTTTTTACCCAAGTTAGGCGTTTTAAGTAGCTCAACTTCAGTACGCTGTACAAGATCACCAATGTAGTAAATATTTTCTGCTTTCAAACAGTTAGCAGAACGAACAGTAAGCTCTAGATCATCTACTGGACGAAGCAAGATAGGGTCAACTTCTTCACGAGGCTCTTGAGCAACAGGAGTTTGATCTTTCTGAAGATCAACAAAAATTGCAATTTGTTGTTGCAAGATTGTTGCCGCTTTGCGGATCGCTTCTTCTGGATCAACTGTACCATTGGTTTCAAGATCAATGATCAACTTGTCAAGGTCAGTACGTTGTTCTACACGCGCATTTTCTACGATGTAAGACACACGTTTGATTGGGCTATAAGAAGCATCTAACTGCAAACGACCTACAGGGCGAGTTTCGCCTTCTGGGAAACGTGAGTCAGATGTTTCATAACCACGACCTTGAGCAACTTTCAGGCGCATTTTTAAATTGCCTGTAGCACTTAAAGTGCCGATCAAGTGTTCAGGGTTAACCACTTCAACATTATGAGGTAAACGAAGGTCTGCAGCAGTAACATCGCCTGGACCTTGTTTTTCCAATGTCAAATAAGCTTCATTTTGATCGAACAGCTTAATAGACAATCCTTTCAGGTTCAGCAAGAGCTCGACGATGTCCTGCTGCAAGCCTTCCAAAGTACTGTACTCGTGCTCGACACCTTCAATTTCAACTTCTACCACAGCTGCGCCAGGTAAAGAAGAAAGAAGGATGCGACGTAAAGCATTACCAAGAGTATGACCAAAGCCACGCTCTAATGGTTCTAGAATAACTTTTGCCGAGGTCCCGCTTGCCGCTTCGACCTTGATCGCTTGCGGAGTTAGAAACTCATTTGCAGTACGCGTCATTATTGCTACCTCAAGGATTATTTAGAATACAATTCTACAATCAAGCTTTCGTTGATTTCAGCAGGTAAATCAGAACGATCTGGTGCAGCTTTGAACGTACCTTCAAGCTTAGAATGGTCAACTTCCATCCATGAAGGGATACCACGTTGAGCAGCCAATTCAATTGCGTTTTTAATACGTAATTGTTGTTTTGCACCTTCGTGAACTGCAATTACATCACCAGCTTTAACTTGAATAGACGCAATGTTAACACGACGACCATTTAAAGTAATGCTACGGTGAGATACAAGCTGACGAGCTTCTGCACGTGTAGAACCAAAACCCATGCGATAAACAACGTTATCAAGACGGCTTTCGAGCAATTTCAACAAGTTTTCACCTGTTGCACCTTTCACACGAGCAGCTTCTTTATAGTAGTTACTAAATTGACGCTCTAAAACACCGTACATACGACGTACTTTTTGTTTTTCACGTAATTGTAGTGAGTACTCAGATTGCTTACCACCACGAGCCCCGCCATGTTGGCCAGGAGCTTTAGCGTGTTTTTTAGTTTTGACGTCAAATGGTTTAACGCCAGATTTTAGTTGCAGGTCTGTCCCTTCGCGGCGAGAGAGTTTGCATTTTGGACCAATATAACGAGCCATGAATGTTTCTCCTTACACGCGACGTTTTTTAGGTGGACGGCAACCGTTGTGAGGGATTGGAGTCACATCGGTAATGCTGTTAATTTTATAACCCACTGCACCTAATGCACGAACCGCAGACTCACGACCTGGACCAGGACCTTTCACAAGGACGTCCAAGTTTTTCAAACCGTAATCTAAAGCAGCTTTACCAGCAACTTCAGCAGCTACCTGAGCAGCGAACGGAGTTGATTTACGTGATCCACGGAAGCCTTGTCCACCTGAGGTAGCCCAAGCCAGTGCATTACCTTGACGATCGGTAATGGTCACAATGGTGTTATTAAAAGAAGCGTGAATGTGTGCAACACCTTCAGAGACGGTACGAGTGACCTTCTTGCGTGTGCGAGTATCTTTAGCCATCTTTTAGCTTCCAGAAATCTTATTTCTTAATCGGTTTGCGCGGACCTTTACGGGTACGTGCGTTAGTTTTGGTGCGTTGACCACGGACAGGCAAGCTGCGACGATGACGAAGACCGCGGTAGCAGCCTAAATCCATTAAACGTTTAATGTTCATGGAAATTTCGCGACGTAAGTCACCTTCGGTCGGAACCTTAGCAACTTCTGCACGAATCGCATCAAGCTGAGCGTCATCTAATTCACGGATCTTTGTTGTTGGCGCGATACCAGCAGCAGCTAAGATAGTCTTAGCAGTGTGACGACCAATACCAAAGATATAAGTGAGAGAGATAACAGCGTGCTTGTTATCCGGAATGTTTACACCGGCAATACGAGCCATTCAATTTTCTCCAAAAAGGCAGTTAAGATAATCAACCGCCCCACAAAAATCTTGAGGGGCGGATAATAACCTAATTAGCCTACTGAAATCAACAGGTCTTAATCAAATTAACCTTGACGCTGCTTATGACGAGGTTCTGCGCTGCAAATTACGCGAATAACCCCATTACGACGGATAACTTTGCAGCTACCACAAATTTTCTTTACAGAAGCTTGTACTTTCATGATGAAACCTCTAAGTGCGCTTATCCCTTAGGATGAGCAGTCGTTTTTCTCATTAACGTTTGATTATCGTACTGGTGCGAGGTGAGATGTGCTTGAAGCTGAGCCATAAAGTCCATCACAACCACTACAACGATTAATAATGATGTACCACCTAAGCTAAATGGAATTCCAAATGAGCTTTGTAGAATCATCGGCATTAAGCAGACTACAGTGATGTAAATCGCGCCAATAAAGGTCAAACGACTGAGAATATGATCTAAGTAACGAGCAGTTTGCTCACCTGGGCGAATACCAGGCACATAAGCTCCGCTGCGTTTCAAGTTTTCCGAAACTTCTTTGGGGCTAAAAACTAGCGCAGTGTAGAAGTAACAGAAAAAGATAATTAACGCACCAAAGAGCACCAAATACAACGGTTGTCCAGGCGACAATACCAATGCCAAGTCTTGTAGACTACGCTTGATTAACCCAGCATTTGGATCAGCACTGCCGACCCATTGACCTAAGCTCGCTGGGAACAGAAGCAATGAACTGGCAAAAATTGCTGGGATCACACCTGCCATATTAATTTTTAATGGCAAATGCGTTTGCTGAGCAGTAAATACACGACGACCTTGTTGTTTTTGTGCATAGTTTACTGGAATACGACGCTGCGCCTTCTCAATAAACACAATTGCTGCAAGTACACCTAAAGACAATAAACCAAAAATTACCAAACCAATCAGGCTTGACTGACCACTGTCAATAGATGTGAAGGATTGCATAATTAAATTAGGCAAGCCCGCAACAATACCTGCGAAAATGATCATGGAAATACCATTACCCACTCCGCGTTCGGTAATTTGTTCACCCAACCACATTAGGAACATTGTGCCTGCAACCAAAGAGGTAACAGCTGGAACGTAAAAAGCTAGGCCTGAAGTTAAGGTAATACCTTGACCAATCAAACCTGCACACATCCCGATCGCTTGCACAAGTGCAAGGAACAACGTACCTTGGCGCGTATATTGATTAATTTTGCGTTTGCCTTGCTCGCCTTCTTTTTTCAAGGCTTCAAGCGAAGGAACCACGGTAGACATCAACTGTACGATAATCGAAGCAGAAATGTATGGCATGATCCCTAAAGCAAGAATCGACATCCGCTCTAATGCACCACCCGAAAACATGTTAAACAAACCAAGGATTGTACCTTGGTTTGCATTAAACAATTGTTCAAGTGCAGCATTATTAATGCCTGGTACTGGAATATGCGCTCCTAGTCGAAATACCAACAACGCACCAATGAGAAACATCATTCGGCGTATAATTTCACGGTATTTCACGTGAAATGGTTGGCCTTTCATCATGTGAACATGACCTGAAGAACTAGGAGACATAGACACTGGGGATTACTCCTCGACTTTACCGCCAGCCGCTTCAACAGCAGCTTTAGCGCCTTTAGTCACAGCAACACCTTGAATAGTGAATGCGCGAGTAATTTCACCAGAAAGTACGATACGAGCACGAGCCATATCTTTACGTACAACGTTCGCTGCTTTTAAAGTTTCAAGGCTAACAATGTCGCCTTCCACTTTAGCAAGCTCAGATAAACGTACTTCAGCAGTTTTCAAAGCGATTTGGCTAGTGAAACCGAATTTAGGTAAACGACGATATAACGCAGTTTGACCACCTTCGAATCCTGGACGTGTACCACCGCTCTTACGTGAGTTTTGACCTTTGATACCACGACCACCAGTCTTACCAACGCCAGAACCGATACCACGGCCTAGACGACGGGCTTCACGCTTAGCACCTTCTGCAGGTGCAAGTTCATTTAAACGCAGAGTCATGGCTTATTCCTCTACACTAACCATATAGTAGACTTGGTTGATCATACCACGGTTAGAAGGCGTATCTTGCACTTCTACAGTATGACCAATACGACGCAGACCTAAACCTTTAAGGCTAAGCTTGTGATTTTTCAAGCGGTGCGATGCAGATTTAGTCTGGGTAACTTTAATCGTTTTCATGATTGATTACCCTTGAATTTGTTCTACTGAAAGACCACGTTTCGCAGCAACCTTTTCAGGAGTTGTCATGTCACGCAAACCATTGAAAGTTGCGTTGACTACGTTTGCAGCGTTAGTAGAACCACGGCATTTAGTCAATACGTTACGTACACCTGCAGCTTCTAAAACTGCACGCATAGAACCACCCGCAATTACACCAGTACCTTCAGATGCTGGTTGCATGTAAACACGGCTTGCGCCATGACGTGCATGAATCGGGTGTTGTAAAGTACCATCTGCCAATTCGATAGTGATCATGTTACGACGTGCAGCTTCAAGTGCTTTAGAAATAGCAGCTGGAACTTCACGTGCTTTACCACGACCAAAACCTACGCGACCATTACCATCACCCACAACAGTTAATGCTGTGAAAGAGAAGATACGACCACCTTTAACAACTTTGGCTACGCGATCAACGGCAACCAGCTTTTCAACAAGACCTTCGTTTTGTTCAACTTTAGCCATGATTAGAACTCCAAGCCGTTTTCACGAGCAGCATCAGCCAAGGCTTTGATACGACCATGATATTTAAAACCAGAACGGTCAAACGCAACTTTAGTTACGCCAGCTGCTTTCGCGCGTTCTGCGATTAAAGCACCTACTTTTTGAGCTGCTTCAACGTTACCAGTTGTACCAGCACGTAAAGTAGCATCTAAAGTTGAAGCTTGCGCTAAAACTTTACCACCATCTGCTGAAATAACTTGAGCATAGATGTGACGCGGCGTGCGGTTTACACACAAACGAGTCGCACCCAATGCACGGATGTGCAAGCGTGTGCTTTTCGCACGACGCAAACGGGATTGTTTCTTTTCGTTCATAAGAACCTCGCGCCTTATTTCTTCTTAGCTTCTTTACGAAGAACAACTTCATCCGAATAACGAACACCTTTACCTTTATATGGCTCTGGTGGACGGTATCCACGGATATCCGCAGCAACTTGACCTAAAGCTGCTTTATCAGCAGATTTAAGGATAATTTCAGTTGCAGTTGGAGTTTCTGCAGTTACACCTTCAGGAAGGGTGTAATCGATTGGGTGTGAAAAACCAAGGTTAAGGTTAACAACATTACCTTTTACCGCAGCTTTATAACCTACACCAATCAATTGCAACTTACGTTCGAAGCCTTCGCTCACACCTTTTACAAGGTTGTTAAGCACAGCGCGAGCAGTACCAGCTTGCATCCAAGCGTCTTTCGACTCAGCTTTAGGAGCAATAGCTAAAATACCGTCTTCCTGTTTTAGCTCGACCAGCGCATGCAGGTTGAAAGACAATGTACCTTTGCTGCCTTTCACTTCGACCTGCCGGCCGTTCTGAGTAACTGTAACACCGTTAGGTACAGTTACTGGGGCTTTAGCCACACGAGACATGAGGAATCACCTATTATTAAGAAACAAAAGCAATAACTTCACCACCGATACCTGCAGCACGTGCAGCGCGATCAGTCATGATGCCTTTGCTTGTAGAAACAATTGCAATACCTAAACCTTGCTTAACGCTTGGAAGTGCATCTTTACCGCGATACTGACGTAGACCTGGACGGCTTACGCGTTTCACAGTTTCAATCACTGGTTTGCCTTCATAGTATTTTAAAGTAATCGTTAATGTAGGTTTGCCTTCGTTGTCAGCCACTTCTACATTTGCGATATAACCTTCTTGTTGAAGTACGTTTGCAATAGCAACCTTCAACTTAGAATTAGGCATAGAAACAGTTTGTTTCTTTGCCATTTGAGCGTTACGAACACGCGTTAGCATGTCGGCAACGGTATCTTGCATACTCATTTATAGTGCTCCTTACCAGCTTGCCTTAACAACGCCCGGTACATCACCTTGCATTACTGTGTCACGTAATTTGTTACGGCTTAAACCGAACTTACGGAAGTAACCATGAGGACGACCAGTTAAACCACAACGGTTACGAAGACGTACTGGAGACGCATTACGTGGTAATGCTTGTAACTTCATCATCGCTTCGAAACGCTCTTCGTCGCTTGCATTTACGTTTGCAATCGTAGCTTTTAATTCAGCACGTTTTGCAGCGTATTTAGCAACAGTAGCTTCGCGTTTCAATTCGCGATTAATCATACCTTTCTTAGCCATATCGACCTCTTATTTGAACGGGAAGCCGAATGCACGCATAAGCGCACGGCCTTCGTCATCGGTGCGAGCAGTCGTAGTAATGGTGATGTCCATACCACGAATTTGATCAATCTTATCGAAATCGATTTCAGGGAACATGATTTGTTCCTTGAGACCCATAGAATAGTTACCACGACCATCGAATGATTTTGAAGAGAAACCACGGAAGTCACGGATACGAGGGATCGCGATAGAGATCAAACGGTCTAAGAATTCGTACATACGTTCGCCGCGTAAAGTAACTTTACAACCAATCGGCCAACCATCACGGATTTTAAAACCAGCGATTGATTTACGAGCTAATGTTAAAACTGGTTTTTGACCAGCAATAGCTTGCATATCAGAAAGAGCGCCATCTAACAATTTCTTGTCAGCAGCTGCAGCACCAACACCCATGTTGATGGTAATTTTAGTGATGCGAGGGATCTCCATCACATTCTTAACGCCCAATTGTTCTTGTAATTGAGCCTTAAGTTCGTCGTTGTAACGTGTTTTAAGTCTGGCCATTGCCTATTTCAACCTATTACTTCGCCACCGCCACTGATTCACCATTCGATTTATAAACGCGAGTTTTCACGCCATCAATCGTTTGGTAACCAACACGGTCAGCCTTTTGGGTTGTAGCATTAAAAATTGCCACGTTTGAGATATGAAGCGAAGCTTCCTGCGTTACGATACCGCCTTCAGCGCCCGTAGCACGGTTTGGCTTCTGGTGCTTCTTAACCAAGTTAAGACCTTCGACCTTAACACGGTCATTAGAAACTGACAGAACAGTACCCTGTTTGCCTTTTTCTTTACCTGCGATCACAATTACTTGATCGCCTTTTTTAATCTTAGCCATGATTGCCTCTTATAGAACTTCAGGAGCCAATGAAATGATTTTCATGAACTGTTCAGTACGAAGTTCACGAGTCACTGGTCCGAAAATACGAGTTGCAATCGGTGCTTTGTTGTTATTCAAAATAACAGCAGCGTTATCATCAAAACGGATCACAGAACCGTCTGGACGACGAATACCGAACTTTGTACGTACAACAACAGCATTCATCACGTCACCTTTTTTAACACGTGCGCGTGGAATAGCTTCTTTTACAGTAACTTTAATAATGTCGCCAACAGAAGCATAACGACGATGTGAGCCACCTAGTACTTTAATACATTGTACGCGGCGAGCACCACTGTTGTCAGCTACGTCAAGCATCGTTTCGGTTTGAATCATTGCCCTACTCCAAAACCGAGCATCACCGGTCACAATTTCGAAAGGCTCAAAGAGTACTCGAAATTGACCGATGATGCAACAAGAACGTTAATTACTCAGCAGCAGCTTCAACAACTTCAACTAAAGTCCATGACTTAGTTTTAGAAATTGGGCGGCTTTCTTTGATGGTTACAACATCACCAATCTTGGCAGTATTGTTCTCATCATGAGCGTGTAATTTAGTTGAACGGCGAATCAATTTGCCATACAACGGGTGTTGAACTTGGCGTTCAATAAGGACAACAATAGATTTTTCCATTTTGTCGCTTACTACTTTGCCAGTTAACGTGCGGACTGTATTTTGACTCATTGCCCGTTCCCCTGTTTTTCGGTAAGGAGGGTCTTGATGCGTGCAATAGTTTTACGAGTAAGCGCAACTTCATGCGATTTACCCAATTGACCAGTTGCTTTCGCCATACGAAGACGGAATTGGTTAAGCTGTTGCTCATCAAGCAAAGCTGTCAACTCTTCTACCGACTTTTCACGTAGATCTTTAGTTTTCATTACATTACCGTCCGAGTCACGATAGTGGTTTTAAACGGAAGTTTAGCAGCAGCAAGCGTAAATGCTTCACGTGCCAATTCTTCGTTCACACCATCAATTTCGTACAAGACTTTACCTGGTTTGATTTGACAAACCCAATATTCCACAGAACCTTTACCTTTACCCATACGCACTTCAAGAGGCTTAGAAGTAATTGGTTTGTCTGGGAATACACGGATAAAGATCTTACCACCACGCTTAATACGACGGCTGATTGTACGACGTGCCGCTTCAATTTGACGCGCAGTCATTTGACCACGTTCAACTGATTTAAGAGCGATAGTACCGAAAGATACTGAGCTACCACGGTGCGCTAAGCCAGTGTTACGGCCTTTTTGCACCTTACGGAATTTAGTACGTTTAGGTTGCAACATGGATTATTCTCCTTTTTCAGCAGAACGATCATTGCGACGACCACGACGCTCTTGACCTTCACCACGACCGCGACCGCGTTTAGCTGGACGTTCTTCAGCAGGTGCTGGGTTCATGACTTGCTTCATGCCACCCAAGATTTCACCACGGAATACCCAAACTTTAACACCAATCGTACCGTAAGTTGTTTCAGCACGCATAGTTGCATAGTCAATGTCCGCACGAAGTGTATGCAAAGGTACACGACCTTCACGATACCATTCAGTACGTGCAATCTCTGCACCACCTAAACGACCAGAAACTTCAACTTTGATACCTTTAGCACCAGCACGCATAGAGTTCTGTACCGCACGCTTCATAGCACGACGGAACATTACACGCTTTTCTAATTGAGAAGCGATTGCTTCAGCAACTAAACGAGCATCTAAGTCTGGACGGTCAATTTCGTTGATGCTTACTTGCGCAGGAACACCCATAATAGATGTTAATTCGCGTTGTAATTTCTCAATGTCTTCGCCTTTTTTACCGATTACGATACCAGGACGCGCAGTGCTAATTGTTACTTTAGCAGCACCCGTTGGACGTTCGATAAGAATATTGCTTACCATTGCGTTCTTAAGTTTTTTAGTTAAAAACTCACGAACTTGAAGGTCTTTAAGCAAGTATTCAGCGTATTGTTTCGGATTCGCATACCAGTTAGCGTTATGACGTTTCACAACACCTAGGCGGATACCGATTGGATGAACCTTCTGACCCATATCAAACCCCTACCTTAACGGTGATGTGACAAGTACGCTTAGTAATACGATCTGCACGGCCTTTCGCACGTGGCATAATACGTTTAAGGCTCATGCCTTCATCAACGTAAATCGTAGATACTTTAAGGTCGTCTACATCTAAACTGTTATTGTGTTCAGCATTTGCAATTGCAGATTCCAATGCTTTCTTAACTAAAACAGCAGCTTTTTTGTTGCTGAAGTTTAAAATGTTAAGTGCATGCGCAACAGATTTGCCGCGGATAAGATCTGCAACCAAACGTGCTTTTTGTGCCGAGATAGCGGCACCGCGTAATTTAGCAGTTACTTCCATCATAGCACCTATTAACGTTTAGACTTCTTGTCAACACCGTGACCACGATAGGTACGAGTTGGCGCGAATTCACCGAGTTTATGACCAACCATATGTTCAGAGATAATCACTGGAACATGGTTACGACCATTGTGAACAGAAATTGTTAAACCAACAAAATCTGGGAGGATCATCGAACGACGCGACCAAGTTTTGATCGGCTTACGGTTATTAGCCGCGATTGCCGCTTCAACCTTAGCGAACAAGTGCGCATCGACGAATGGGCCTTTTTTCAGAGAACGAGGCATTGTCAGATTCCTTTACTTGTTACTTAACGCGACGGTCGCGAATAATCATCTTAGTCGTACGCTTGTTGGTACGTGTCTTGTACCCTTTAGCTTTTTGACCCCATGGGCTTACAGGTTGGATACCTTTAGTACGCCCTTCACCACCACCGTGCGGGTGATCAACCGGGTTCATTGCCATACCACGAACGGTAGGACGAACACCACGCCAGCGCGAAGCACCTGCTTTACCAAGTGAACGAAGGTTGCTTTCTGAGTTAGATACTTCACCTAACACAGCGCGACACTCAACGTGCACTTTACGCATTTCGCCTGAACGTAGACGAACGATAGCGTATGAACCGTCACGACCCAACAATTGAACCGAAGTACCAGCAGAACGCGCTAATTGAGCACCTTTACCGATTTTAAGTTCGATGTTGTGAAGAGTAGCACCGATTGGCATATTACGAAGTGGTAAGCAGTTACCTGGACGAATTGGAGCATCGTTACCAGATTGAACTTGATCACCAGCACGTAAACCTTTAGGCGCAATAATATAACGACGTTCACCGTCAGCATACTTCAACAATGCGATGTGTGCAGTACGGTTTGGATCGTATTCAATACGCTCTACAACAGCAGGAATGCCATCTTTATTACGTTTGAAGTCTACGATACGGTAGTGTTGCTTATGACCACCACCAACGTGACGTGTAGTAATGTGACCGTTGTTGTTACGACCACCAGTACGTTTTTTAGCTTCTACCAACGGCGCATAAGGCGCACCTTTGTGAAGATGGTCGTGAACGACTTTCTCTACAAAGCGACGTCCTGGAGACGTTGGCTTACATTTTTGAATCGGCATAAATTTCGTCCTTATTCCGCTGCGCTTTCAGCGGTATCGCCCAAGTCAGCCATTTCAACATCTTGGCCAGCTTTCAGGGTGACGTATGCTTTTTTAACATCAGAACGGCGTCCCAATGTACGACCAAAGCGCTTAGTCTTACCTTTAGTGATAGTCGTGTTAACTTTAACAACTTCCACACCAAATAATTGCTCAACTGCTTTTTTGATTTCAAGTTTGTTTGCATTTAATGCAACTTTGAATACTTGAACACCAGCAGTTTCGCCTAAAACTTGTGCTTTTTCTGAAAATACAGGTCCTTGTAGGACTTGATATAAACGTTCGTTGTTCATCCGAGTTCTACCTCAATTTTCTTAGCAGCAGCAACAGACATTACAACTTTGTCGAACGCGATCAAGCTAACAGGATCGATTGCAGTAGCATCAACCACATCAACGTGTGGAAGGTTACGCGCTGCAAGATATAGATTCTCATCTACAGCTTCAGTTACGATCAATGCGCGAGTTGCATTCAAGTCGTTAAGTTTTGCAAGCAATGCTTTAGTTTTAGGAGCTTCAACAGCAAACTCTTCAACCAATACAAGACGATCTTGGCGAACAAGTTCAGCTAAGATACATTGCATTGCACCGCGGTACATTTTGCGGTTAACTTTTTGAGACCAATCTTGTGGACGAGCAGCAAAAGTTTTACCACCACCAACCCAGATTGGGCTACGAATAGAACCAGCACGAGCGCGGCCAGTACCTTTTTGACGGAATGGTTTTTTACCACCGCCAGAAACGTCTGCACGTGATTTCTGAGCTTTAGAGCCTTGACGACCACCAGCTAAGTAAGCTGTAACAACTTGGTGTACAAGTGCTTCATTGAATTCACGACCGAACGCAACTTCAGATAACTCAACAGCAGAGCCGGAAACAGTATTTAAATTCACGTTATTTCCCCTCAAGCCTTGATCGTAGGACGTACAGTTACGTCACCACCAGTCGCACCAGGAATCGCACCTTTAACAACAAGAACTGAACGCTCTGTGTCGATAGATACAATTTCAAGACCCTGTACAGTTACGCGTTCAGCACCTAAATGGCCAGCCATTTTTTTGCCTTTGAATACGCGACCAGGAGTCTGGTTTTGACCTGTAGAACCTAGAACACGGTGAGAAACAGAGTTACCGTGAGTAGCGTCTTGAGTACGGAAGTTCCAACGCTTAACACCACCTTGGAAACCCTTACCTTTAGACTGACCAGTAACGTCAACGATCTGACCTACTGTGAACAAATCTACACCGATAGTTCCGCCAACTTCACGACCTTCAAGGTCAGCTTCTGTAGCACGAAATTCTTGAACTAAACGACCAGCAGCAACACCCGCTTTAGCGAAGTGACCTTTCTGAGCGTTAGTTACGCGAGATTCGCGACGTTCACCAGTAGTAACCTGAATTGCTTGATAACCATCTGTTTCAAGCGTTTTGATTTGAGTGATGCGGTTAGGATCAACCTCAATCACTGTAACAGGTACAGAAACACCAGCATCTGTAAAGATACGGGTCATACCGCACTTGCGACCGACTAAACCAATAGCCATGTGCATAAACCTCTAAAAAAGCGGCCTAATTAACTTAGAGTGTTAATTAACCGAAAGCCTTAACCCAATGCAATCTGAACATCAACACCAGCTGCTAGATCTAATTTCATCAACGCATCAACAGTTTTATCTGTAGGTTGAACGATGTCGATCAAACGCTTATAAGTACGAATTTCGTACTGGTCACGCGCATCTTTATTTACGTGTGGTGATGTTAAAACGTTGAAGCGTTCGATGCGAGTTGGCATCGGGATTGGACCACACACTTGTGCGCCAGTACGCTTAGCGGTTTCTACGATTTCTTGAGCAGATTGATCAATCAGACGGTGATCAAAAGACTTCAAACGGATACGAATTCTCTGGTTAGACATACCAGTTAACTCCAAGCCAAATATATAAAGAATCACCCTTGACGCATCTCACCCCACTAATTTAAGGCAAGTGTCAAAGGCAGTGAATTATCACTAAGGTCATGATCGATGCCACGACTGTCACGATGTTAACTACTTTCTTCGCAGTTAACCCCCTTGCATAAAGGGTCGCCCATTATAACGATTGTTTAATGCATAAGCAAATCCCTTTTAGCCTTTATTGCTTTATTTTTCATGTTCTACCAATTTAATGATAGATCAATTCCAGCCATTAGCTCTCAAGTGTTTGTTTGTGCGAGTAAATAATCAATTGCTCGATTTAGTAATTGATTACCCGGCTGAAACTGACGACCTGTGCTGCGTTTCAATTCATCGGCCGCTTGTACATACGCGCCAGAAAAGATATTTTTCTCCGCATCATTATCTAAAAACAGTTGCAGGACCTGTGGGGTGATTTCAGGATGGAACTGAAAACCGAGGACATGGTTGCCTATTTGATAGAGCTGATTGGTACAAACGGGGTTAGTTGCTAAGCGTATAGCACCTTTAGGCAGTTCAAAGGTTTCACCGTGCCATTGCATCACCTTAATTTGATCAGGCAGCTCAAAACAGGAAGCAGGTACATCACTGACCTTATACACATCATGCCAACCACGTTCTTGTTCAGGATTACGACTGACTGCTGCGCCAAGTGCATTAGCAATTAATTGCCCACCCAGACACAAACCAATTGCAGGCTTACCCAGAGACAAATAGCGACGAATCCAGCGTTTTTCTATTTTCAACCATGGGAAATTTGCCTCATCGTTTACACTCATGGCGCCGCCCATCACAATCAACAAATCGACATCTTCTACCCGTGGCAAGGCTTCAATTTCGATATTTTGTTCTGGCGGCAAGGCAAAAAATTCTGTTGCACTGATTTGTGCCTGCATCTGCTTTAAATAGGAATAGCAACTTCCGAACCCTTCTCCAGCAATGTGCTGAAAATAATGCACTCTTAATGGCGCTTGCATTTTACTCACCCTTTCTCATGTCTACCCCTGAGCTTCTGCAAAAATAGCGCCAACTTCAACAGTCATGTTGTATTTTTAAACAGTTCCGCTTTTTTATAGCCTAAAGTCTGTGTTTCTCTTAAGCTAAAGCCAATACAGACTGATTTACCTGAGTGAACCTGTGAAAAAAAATGCTCAAACTGCTTTAATTCATGCACCAAGACGTGCCCCACAATATATTTCGAGTGTACAACCTCCCCTATTTCGTGCATCGACCATTATTTTTGAAAACACCGATGCCTTATTTAACCGCCATTGGACCGACGCTTATGACTATAGTTATGGTACGCATGGCACACCCACCACCTTTACGCTTGGTGATCAGATTGCACAAATAGAAGGCGGGCAATATTGCTTACTGGCGCCTAGCGGCTTGTCTGCAATCAATTTGGTCAATTCCTGTTTTTTAAGTTATGGCGATGAAGTTTGGGTGGCCGACAATATTTACGGCCCTAACATGGAGCATTTGCGTAATTTAGAGCAGCGTTACGGCATTACAGTTCAGGTGTATAACCCGATTGATGCCACAAGCTTTCAACCCTCTGAAAAAGCCAAACTCATTTGGCTGGAAGCAGCAGGCTCCGTCACACTGGAGTTTCCTGACCTCACCGCTTTAGTCAAAAAAGCCAAGGCACAGAATATCCTCACCGCTTTAGATAATACCTGGGGTGCGGGCTTAGCATTTAATGCTTTCGACTTTGGTGATGAACATTTAAGTATCGATATCAGCGTGCATGCCTTGACCAAATACCCAAGTGGTGGTGGCGATATTTTAATGGGGTCGGTGGTGACACGCGATCAGCATTTGCATCATCAATTATTCCGTATGCATGCAATTCAAGGCATTTGTGTGTCGGGCGATGATGTTGCACAAGTTCAGCGCAGTCTGGCATCTATGCAACTACGTTATGAGCACCAAGCAAAAAGTACGATTGATTTACTCAACTGGCTAAAAGTACAACCGCAATTTGCTCAGGTGTTGCATCCTGCCGATGCCACATCTGCAGGGCATGTGTATTGGAAAGAAATTTGTCGCGATGGGCACAGTGCAGGTTTGGTTAGCGTAATTTTTAAGCCTGAATATGATTTAGCCGCTGTACGTCAATTCTGCGATGCTTTATCTTTATTTAAGCTCGGCTTTAGCTGGGGCGGCCCTGTAAGCTTGGTGATGCTTTACGGTCTCAATTCCATGCGTACCCTAGCGCACTCTCACTTGGCTGAGGGATTATTAGTGCGTTTTTGTATTGGGCTAGAACATCCTGCAGATTTAATTCAAGATATTCAGCAAGCCTTGCAGCATTTGCCCAATCCCTAAAAATTAGGTCTGACGTCAATACTTTCAATTTTAATAATAGTGACAGATTAAGGATAAAATATGAGTACAGCCATCGTCATTGCTAAAAAAACTGCCGATGTTCAACAAGATGTGGTTTTACATTCTCAATTTGCCAACCGCCATGGGTTAATTGCAGGGGCAACAGGTACAGGTAAAACTGTCACGCTTAAAGTCTTAGCAGAAAACTTTTCCCGCATTGGCGTGCCTGTATTTTTGGCCGATGCTAAAGGTGATGTATCTAGTCTTGCCAAAGCAGGTAGCAGCAGTCCTAAGTTTAAAGCACGTATTCAAAGCTTAGGCATTGAAAGTATTCCATTTGCTGCATCACCTGTAGTGTTTTGGGACTTATTTGCCGAACAAGGCCACCCGATTCGCACCACCATTTCTGAAATTGGCCCATTATTATTGGCGCAAATGCTGAACTTGAATGACACCCAAGAGGGTGTGTTGTCTGCGGTATTCCGTATTGCCGATGATCAGGGTTTATTGCTGATCGATTTTAAAGATTTAAAAGCCATGCTGACCTATGTCAGTGAACATGCCAGTGAATTTAAAGCCGAGTATGGCAATCTTTCTCCAGCCAGTTTAGGTGCAATTCAGCGTAATTTACTGGCTTTAGCCGATCAGGGCGGTGACAAATTCTTTGGTGAGCCGAGTTTGGATATTTTGGATTTTATTCAGACCGATAGTCAGGGACGCGGCAATATTAATGTCTTGGCTGCAGACAAACTCATGAACACACCAAAACTGTACGCCACCTTTTTATTATGGATGTTATCGGAACTGTTTGAACAATTGCCTGAAGTGGGCGATATGGACAAGCCAAAGCTGGTGTTCTTTTTTGATGAAGCACACTTGTTATTTGACAATGCCAGCAAAGCCCTGCAAGAAAAAATTGAGCAAGTGGTACGCCTGATTCGCTCTAAAGGCGTGGGGATTTATTTTGTGACCCAAAACCCGCTGGACTTGCCTGAAAGCGTATTGGGACAATTGGGTAACCGCGTTCAGCATGCCTTACGTGCTTTTACACCCAAAGACCAAAAAGCAGTAAAAACTGCCGCAGATACATTCCGCGCTAACCCAGATTTTAAAGTTGAACAAGCCATTACCGAACTTGCGGTAGGTGAAGCCTTAATTAGCTGCTTAGATGAACAAGGCACACCGCAAATTGTAGAACGTGCTTGGGTAATGCCGCCCTACTCATCGTTTAGCCCAATCAGCACAGAAGAACGACAAGCCTGTATCAGCCAAAGTGTCATTGCAGGCGTGTATGAGCAGCAGCTAGATCGTGAAAGTGCTTATGAAATGCTGCAACAAAAAGTTGAGCAACGTCAGCAACAAGCGGCAGCAGCAGAACAAGCAAAAATTGAAGCCAAGGAAGCTGAAGCTCGCGCCAAGCAAGAGACTAAAGAAGCCGAAGCACTCGCCAAACAACAAGCGCGCGAGCAAGAGCGTCTAGCCCGTGAACAGCAAAAAGAAGTAGAACGCGCTGCCAAACAGCGTGAAAAACTGACTCAGGATATTGTGGGAACCTTTGCCAAAAGTGCAGCACGTAGCTTAGGCGGTTCTACTGGGCAGAAAATTGTACGAGGTTTGTTAGGGTCATTATTTGGTAAGAAATAGCATGTTATAAACGATGAGGTTTGTATAAATTTCATTCATGGATGCACCACCCAAAACCTGAATGAACACTTAAAAACCTCTCGCTGTCACATCTACAAACTCCATAAAAACTTTAAAAATTATGGGATATTCTTATAATACATAATTTTTTTAAGGTTTTTCCAAAAATTGGTTGCAATCCTTATTTATAAGATATATTTTAAATACATCTTATAAATAACAGCCATGAGAGATCGAACATGACTCCACAGCAAATTGACCTTGTAAAAGCAACTGTTCCTGTACTGCGTGAAAATGGTGTCGCACTCACAGGTTATTTCTATAATCGCATGTTGGGGAATAATCCTGATCTAAAAGAAACCTTTAACATGGGTCACCAACGTAGTGGTGCGCAGGCTCAAGCGCTTGCAGGTGCTGTATTGGCTTATGCTGAAAATATTGAAGATCCATCTGTACTTGCACCTGTCATTGAGCTGATTGCCCACAAACACGTGAGCTTAAACATTCAAGCACCTGACTATAATATTGTGGGCGAAAACCTGCTGCATTCTATTAGTGAAGTGTTGAATATTTCGATGGAAGATCCACTGATTGATGCTTGGGCAGCAGCCTACGGTCAATTGGCTGAGGTATTTATTAATGCGGAACGTGCAATCTACGAACAGCATCAACAAACTAAAGGTAGCTGGTTAGGCTGGCGCAACTTTAAAATTGCCAAGAAAGTGGTAGAAAGTGACGAAATCACCTCTATTTACTTCGAGCCAGTAGATGGTGGCGATTTACCAAAATATGAAGCAGGTCAATATATTTCAGTACGCGTATTTGTTCCTGAACTTGGCTTGAAGCAACCACGTCAATACACACTATCGACTAGCCCACAACAAGATTACTTACGTATTTCTGTAAAACGTGAGCCAGGCAATGGTGCAGATAAAGTGGCAGGTTGGGTATCAAACGTATTGCACCAATTACCAGAAGGTTCTGAAGTTGAAGTGTCTGCACCAACAGGTAACTTCTTCCTCATCGACAGTAACAAACGTAATGTCTTCATTAGTGGCGGCGTTGGCTTAACCCCAATGATTGCGATGTTGAACCAATTGGTGACTTTAGATGTACCACAACCTGTGACGTTCATTCACGCATGTCGTAGCAAACAAGTACATGCCATGAAACAGCATCTACAAGACTTAACTGCGAAATGTCCACGTATTCATACGTTGACTGCGTATGAGTTCCCGAACGAAGGTGATGTACTGGGTCAAGATTACGATGTTGCAGGCCGTTTAGACCTCAGCACTGTAGATGCAGCATTATTACCAGCCGATGCAGATTACTACTTATGTGGTCCTATGCCATTCATGGCAGAACAGCGCAAAGCTTTACTTGCGCGTGGCATCAAAGATGAACAAATCCATAGCGAAGCGTTTGGTACAGGTGGTGTTCGCCACTAATCCAAAGCGTTAAAAGCCAATAGGTAAGGCTAATCTAGTTATGCTAGACTAGCCTTAATTTATTTGTATTTTAAAAAAATATCTGTGCGATCATGCAATTAAATAAATTCACCGACTATGCGCTGCGTATTTTAATGTATATCTCGCGTCCACGAGATGTACCCTATACCATTGCGGAAATTGCACAGGATTTGCATGTTTCCCAGAACCATCTGGTTAAAATTGTGCACTTTATGGGTAAGCAAGGATGGCTCATTACCACACGTGGCAAAGGTGGCGGGATTCGTTTGCATCCTGAAACACTGCCTTTACGTTTAGGTCAAGTAGTGAGAATCCTGCAAGGTGAAAATCAAATTGTAGAATGTAATTCCCCGCCCTGCGTGCTACGTGCGCAATGTGGACTAAAAGGCATTCTCAATCAGGCAATGGAACAGTTTTATCAAAGCTTAGATCAATACAGTTTAAGTGAAGTATTACAGCCTGTCCCCAATTTAGAGTTCAGCTCACAATCTCCAATTCCGCTGATCCATCTTTAAAAGCAGTTTAAACCGCTAAAGCAATATCATCCTAGATGTTGCTTTTTTCGGGCTTGCAGGGCGCAAAGGTCGCTTGCCTGTATGACTTGCTTTATAATGCCTGTTTGTAGACCATGAATTGAAGTTAAGTTATGCACCACAGCAGAGGAAAATCGAAAAACAGTAAGGCGGCAGCACAGCCACGGCAGAAAATTAGCTACGAGAAAAAAGTAGACCCTGCCATTACTGAATACTCTGTTCGCGCCTTAAACTGGCTGCGTAAAGCCGAGTTTTTGATGAGTGCGCCTAAACTGAATTTATGTGTAGAAGATACTGGCTACGAAGTGGCTTTTGCAGGACGTTCTAATGCAGGAAAGTCCAGTGCAATTAATGCGCTAACCAATCAAAAACAATTGGCGCGGGCTTCTAAAAAACCAGGTCGCACCCAAATGATCAACTTCTTTAGTTTGGGCAACCCTGAACAGCGTTTGGTCGATTTACCTGGTTATGGTTATGCAGCCGTACCTGAAGCCATGAAAATTGTGTGGCAAAAAGAACTCGAAAATTACTTGATTCATCGTAAAAGCTTACAAGGCTTGGTGTTACTAATGGATATTCGCCATCCCCTACAACATTTTGATGTGATGATGCTGGAATGGGCGTATTCGCGTAAATTATTCGTGCATGTATTGCTCACCAAATCGGACAAACTCAACCGCGGTCCTGCCAATAAAGTATTGCTTGAAGTCAAACAGCAGTTGAAAAAGATGAAACTGGATTTCTCGATTCAATTATTTTCATCACTCAACAAGCAAGGCTTGGAAGAGCTGGCAAGTGTGATGGGTGGACGTTTGAACTTTACCTTAGAACAAGCGCATCAATTTGATTTAGACAACATTCCAGAAGCAACTGGCCATGATGTTGATGTTGATGTTGATGTTGATGTTGATGTTGATGTTGATGTTGATGTTGATGTTGATGTTGATCAGCCTGAATTTTTAGAAACTGAAGATCCAACCACATCTGATACTGAAACCAAATAATCCATTAAATTACTGACTATTGGTCTATCAAATAAAGTCCTATTCGTTCAATCTCGAATAGGACTTTTTATTTACATTTACACCTACATTTTACAGCGTAATCACAATTTGCCTCACCACTAAAGTTGCACTTTACAACCCCTCAAGAAATGCCCTACTGTCAAGATCATAACAATTAGCCACTTCAATAATGACATGAGATAAGGAGATCAAACATGCAGGCACACATTTCAGTGATTACCTTAGCGGTAGAAGATTTACAACGTGCACTCGATTTTTACTGCGACGGCTTAGGACTTGCGACTGAAGGCATTATTGGGCAAGAATTTGAACAAGGTGCGGTGGTCTTTTTTGAACTGCAAGCTGGCTTAAAACTGGCTTTATGGTCGAAACAGAGTCTGCAACAAGATACAGGCTTGACAGGTACAGCCAGCAATGCCGCACAGATCACATTAGGACATAATGTGCATAGTCCCCTTGAGGTCGATCAGGTATTGAAACAAGCACAAAATGCAGGTGCAAAAATTTTAAAACCTGCACAGAGCACCTTTTACGGTGGTTATGCAGGTTATTTTCAGGACTTAGATGGTCATGTTTGGGAAGTGGTCTACAACCCTTGTTGGGATTAATCTGCTTTGGATCATACTTTTATCCACTGCAATAAAATCGCATGATGCCGAAAACTTGATTCGATTTTAAACCCAATATCAGGAATGAAGCGCAGGGTCATCACGAGTATGCCGATCGACCACCACACTAATCATCATATCGCCCTGTACATTGACCACAGTACGCACGGTATCCAACAAACGGTCGATTGGCAATAAAATCGCAATCGCTTCTGCAGGCAAGCCCACAGATTGCAATACCATAATCATCGTCACCATACCTGCGCTTGGAATACCAGGTGCACCCAAAGAAGCGATCATGGCTGTGGCACAGACAATTAACTGCTGCCCTAAACTTAAATCCAACCCCATTAAATTGGCAACAAACAACGCCGCTGCGGCTTCATACAGTGCCGTACCATCCATATTCAGTTGCGTACCCAGCGGAATCACAAAGCCTGCGGTTTGCGGACGCACACCTAAATTTTCCTGTGCACATTTCATCGAAAGTGGCATAGTCGCAGAACTAGAACTGGTGGCAAAAGCCGTAATTAAGGCAGCACGTGTACCTTTAAAAAAAGTGATCGGATCCATTTTGCCAAATATCCACAGTAGCAAAGGTAAGACTACCGCACCATGAAAAATTGTGGTGCCTGTGACCACCGCAGCAAATTCTGCCAAACGACTCAGGACTGAAATATCTTCGGTTGCAACCAACTTCGCCAATAAGGCAAAAATCCCCAAAGGCGCCAGTTTCATTACCCAGCCAATCATCAACATCATGATTTCAAAAAATTGCTGACTGAGTTTACGCACCGTTTTAAAGTGCTCCCCGCCTTTGACCAATGCCACACCCACCAATAAAGCAAAAATCACCACCGCCAAAACATTACCCTCGGCAAAAGCTTTAAACGGATTAATTAAGGTGTTTTGAATAAAATTGGTAAAAAACGATGACGGGGTTAGGGTGTCTGGGGTTTGATGTTGTGCCATAGCATCTTGAAACATCAAAATATCTACGCCTTTACCGACTGCAAATAAATGGGCACATGCCAAACCTAAAATTAAAGCCAACGTCGTGGTGGTGACACAGCATGCCAACGTAATTTTCCAGACCCGACTCAATTGTCCCACAGCCTGTAAGTTCGACACGCCGACCACAATTGAGCTGAAAATCAGCGGTATGAGTAACATTTTTAATAAACCAATAAAAATACTGCTCATCAAACCAACGCCATACAAACTGGCGCTAAAAAAAGTGCTATCTGGAAATAGATTCAGAACAAAACCAAACACCACGCCCAAAATTGCGGCAATTAGAATTTGTGTATTGAGGCTCATACGCAATTGAATTTTTTAATGTGATGTATGGACTATGCCATGTGGCCTAAATTGAATCGAGTATTTTTTTCTACTTTGACAAGATTGAGATCACGCCTCAAGAATAAAAAAGCCGACTCGAATGTCGGCTGATGATTCTAGATTATAAAAGGCTATATTTATTGCGTTTCGATTTCACGTAAACGAATCAGTCCTTCCTGACTGGTGCTACACACCAATTCACCATTTTGCCACATTCGACCAAAGTTCAAACCTCGCGAACTGGAGCTAATGGTGGCTTCCATGTCGTACAGCATCCAGTCATCCACACGGAACGGTTTATGGAAATACATGCTATGATCAATACTGGCACATTGTAAACTTGGCGATAAATAGCTCAAACCATGCGGGCGCAGCGCTGTGGTCATTAACGTGAAGTCTGAATAGAATGCAGCAATCGCCTGATGCAAAGACACTTCATCAACCTCTGGCGAAATTGTGTCATGAGTGCGGATGTAGTGTGCGTAAGCAGGGGCTTCAGGCTGTGGGATAAACGGATTAGTCGGATTAATCGGACGAATCTCCACCAAGCGATCACGCATAAAACTGGCACGCACGTTTTCAGGCACAAACTCGACAATATGCTGTTTGAGTTCCGCTTCGTTTTTTAAGGATTCTGCCGCAGGATAGTTAGGCTCTGAAATTTGATAATTCAAGCCTTCTTCTAGCGGTGCAAAGGACACCATCCCAGTAAAAATGGTACGTCCATGCTGAATCGCACGCACTTGACGGCTAGAAAAACTTTTACCATCACGCAAACGGTCAACTTCATAAATAATAGGTGCGTTGACATCGCCACCAAACAAGAAATAGGCATGCAATGAGTGCGCAGGACGGTCAGTGGTATAGGATGCAGCACGTAAAGCCTGTCCCAAAACCTGTCCACCAAAAACACGTTTACCCACCAAGTTACGACTGATACCTCGGTAGATATTTTCTTCTAACTTTTCTAAACAAAGAAGTTCAACAAGCTCTTGTGTGAGTGCGTTCATAACTAACCTATGTATGGCGGAAATTTGGGATGCAGGATCGACGTCGATGAAAAAATAAATCGTCAAAATAAGATGACGCTTTCAAGCCTGCTATTTTGCCATACATTCTGCGTCTTTTATCCATCCAAGACTGACCACTGTGTCACAACTTAGCCGATTAATTTTGCTAAAAATACGATTTTTAACGATAAAATCTAACAATATTTATGCAAATTATCTAAAAATGCAGCGCCATTATTAGATACAATGACGCAAAATAAATTCCCTACTGGCTAGGGACTTAGGTGATGAAATAGGAGTGAGTATGTCCAAGCGTGGTTTTGGTCAAATGTATCGTCAGCTTTCTGGTAAGCTGCTTGACCTTGTGGTGACACCGCATGTTTTGGGTGAAGTCCCTGTCAAGGATGCGCAAAATGCAGACTCAGACGCTACTCGCACCAAGATAACCTGCTATGTCTTGCAAAATCACTCACGCAGCAATGCTTTGGTGGTCGATGGCGAAACACGTCGCTTAAAACTCACGCCTGCGCTTGACCCTTTAGTGATCGGCTCACATAAGGAAAAAGCCTCGATTCTGTTTTTACAACATCACGATGAGAACAACCTACTCAATCCACCACCTTATGCTTTTCCGCCACGCTTGTTACGTTTAATTGAACAATTAGAACAACACCCAGAAATTGATATTGAACTGATCCCTGTGACCGTATTGTGGGGACGTTCTCCAGACAAAGAAGATTCGTGGTTTAAACTGCTGTTTACCGATACTTGGGCAACGCCTGGTACAGTCAAGCAGTTAATGAATATTGGGGTGCATGGTCGTCAGTCTTATTTGGAATTTCACGAACCGCAATCATTACGTGCTTTAATTGAACATGCCAAAACTGAGCATCCAAACCTGTCGCCTGCGACCTTTATTGTCAACACGCTAAA
The DNA here is from genome assembly GCF_021602765.1 of Acinetobacter sp. KAM396. NCBI lineage: Bacteria > Pseudomonadati > Pseudomonadota > Gammaproteobacteria > Moraxellales > Moraxellaceae > Acinetobacter > Acinetobacter sp. KAM396. The sequence goes on along the minus strand of NZ_BPPH01000002.1, from coordinate 31,178 downwards.
TAATTACTTAGATGGACAGCGTGAAGTCGTACTTGGCCCAGACTTGTCTGACCGCCGCAATGTGATGCTCAGTCTAATCAAATCTCCCGATGTGCAAGATGCCATTCGTCGTGAAAGTTTGCGCAGTAAAATTAGCGTGATTGAAGCCGAGCGTCGTGCGATTGGCTATTTAAATGAAATTGTGTCGGACTATTCTCATGCAGCGGTACGCTTTGCCGATATGGCACTGACCCGCTTATGGACACAATTATACGATGGCGTGGAAGTACATAATTTCAGTACCGTGCGCGAACTGGCCAAAGACTATGAAATTATCTACACCCCATGTCACCGCAGTCATATCGACTATTTGTTGCTGTCTTATGTGATTTACAAACGCGGCATGATGGTGCCGTACATTGCTGCGGGCGATAACCTCAACATGCCATTTGTAGGTCAATTGCTCCGTGGTGGTGGTGCGTTTTTTATCCGTCGTACTTTCCGTGGCAATGGCTTATACACCACCGTCTTTAAAGAGTATTTATTCAGTATTTTGTCGCGTAACACACCGCTTGAATACTTTATTGAAGGTGGACGTTCACGTACAGGCCGTTTGCTACCCCCTAAAACGGGCATGTTGGCCATGACCATTCACAGTCACTTACGTGGTCGTGCTAAACCGATTGCTTTTGTACCAACATATATTGGCTATGAGCGCCTGATGGAAGGCTCAACCTATGTGGGTGAAATGCAAGGCAAGCCAAAAGAATCTGAATCGCTCATCGGCATTTTAAAAACCATGCGCAAGATTGAACGGATTTTTGGCAAGGTGCATGTCAACTTTGGCGAACCTGTATTTTTAGATGAAGTACTGAAACAACACGATGCAGAACATATCAGCATTGAAAAAAATGATGATCCAATTCCGCCACAAGTGTCAGATGCAGTAAACACATCTGCACATGCGATTTTGGAAAACATTAACCGTGCTGCAGTGATTAACCCAGTATCCTTGTTATCACTGATTTTACTGGCAACACCAAAACATACCTTGGATGAAGAAATTTGTGTGAAGCAGTTAGACACTTACCGTAATCTGCTCACTGCCCTGCCTTATGATGAGCGCACTCAAGTCACGCCATTGTCAGGCAAAGAAATTATTGCCTACGGCTTAAAACTCAAACTGATTAAACGCGTGCAACATGTTCTGGGCGATATTATCGCGATTGAAGACAATCAGGCAGTGTTACTCACCTACTTCCGCAACAATATTTTGCATGCCTTTGTCTTGCCATCATTAATTGCTGCGTTAGTGAAACACAATGGTTCTATTCGTCGTGGCGATCTCATCAATGTCATTCGCACCTTGTATCCGTTCCTGAAAGCTGAGCTATTCTTAAAATGGCAAGATCAGGAACTCAAAGAACGGATTTGTGCTTATGTAGAAGCTTTAATTCAGGCCAAATTGATTTCTGAAGATACAGAAGGCAATTTGATTTCTCCTGCTCCAAACAGTGAAGATCACAACCAATTGGTGGTCTTGGCTGCACCTGTAATGCAAAGTTTAGAGCGCTATTACATGACGCTGGCGCTGATTACACAACGCGGCTCAGGCAATATTTCGGCACGTCAGGTCGAAGAATTGAGCCATTTGGTCGGTCAGCGTTTATCAGTGCTGTATGAATTCAACTCACCTGAATTCTTTGACAAAGCCTTGTTCCAGAGCTTTATTAAAGTCTTGACCCAGCAAGGTTATATCAGCACCAACAGTGACAATGCGATCGTGTTTGATGACAACTTTAAAAACGTCGCACAATATGCCAATTTAGTGTTGGACGATGTGACTTTGCAGATGCTACAACACATCACCACCTTTAGCGATGAAGAATTGCGTGAGGCGTTAGAAGCACTTGCTGCACAACAGGCGAAGAAACGTTTGAAACGTAAGAAGAAGTAATTTTAAGGTTCTTCTCTTACGCCATAAATGGCTCAGGCAGACAGTTGGGGATGAGGCTGAATTAAAGCTCAATATTTGAGATTTTAAAAATCACCTCTCGCTAGCCCTTTCCTAGCAAGAGAATTTTTATTCTTTGATTTCAGGTGAATCACTTTGAGTAATTCTTAGATGATCACAATAATCCTCATGTTTGCGCTGAAATCCTATTTTCTCCATGCGAGTAGCAAAAATCCGCTTCCCTGTTTCACGCATACTTTCCAACACCAACTCAGGTAAATTGAATTCACGCTGAATCTTTAAAATCATTTCGTGCAAAGGCTGAGCTTGGTTGTTGCTGCAAATATAAACTGGTTCAGGATGTTCCACGTGAAGCAAATATGCCAAAAAACTTGCCAAATCATCAATATGAATTCGATTTGACCAATGTATATTTGGGTAACTTATCGTGCTTTCTGCAAGTTTGAGCATGCGTGCAACCGATGCGCCATAAATACCCGAAGGACGCACAATCACACATTGTTCAGGATAAGCCTGTTGCCACAAATGTTCCATCTGCAACAACAACTGCCCTTGCACATCCTTGGGCTTAGGCACAGTCTCATCATCAATACGTTCACCTGCGTTTTCACCATACACCCGTGTAGATGACACCACAATAATTCGTTTTACAGGATGATCTTTTAATGCAGCGACGATCGACGGCACAGAATTTACATAAGTCTGTTGATACGTTTCTATAGAACTTAAAGCAGTATTCCGAGACGGTGCAAGCAATACATAAACGGCATCTACAGGTTGAATCTGTGATAAATCGAGCTGTTGAATATCCTGAAGCAGATGCGTCATATCATGATCTGTTTTCGGACTGCGGCTAATTGTGGTAATTTGATGACCGAGCGTAAATAGTTGTTTTGCAACACGCTGCGATGTTTTACCATAACCAATAAATAGAATATGCATTCAGCACCTAATCATAGCATTTAAAGTTGAGGGGACATGGCTGCAGTCCATCAGTTGCAAGGGGTAGGCTCTGCCTCTGCTGCATTACTCGAAAAATTAAATATTTTCACTACAGATGATTTGTTGTTTCATCTACCGCGTGACTATGAAGATCGTAGCACGATCATCCCCATGAACCAATTAAATGTGGGGCGCAGCTATTTACTCGAAGGCGTGGTCAAAGGGGTGGATTTTCCACCCGGTAAACGCAAGTCAATGGCAATCAATTTAGAAGATGAATTTGGCAAAATCACCTTACGTTTTTATCATATTTATAAAGGCATTACAGATCGTGCCAAACTCGGCAATCGTTTAAGAGTATTTGGCGAAGTACGGGTTGGAGCGCGTGGTCTGGAAATGTATCACCCCGAATTAGAACTGATCACTGAACATACCCCACTACCTAAAACCCAACTGACTGCCATTTACCCAAGCACCGATGGGTTGACCCAAGCCAAATTGCGCGAATACGTCAAACAAGCCTTGGCACAGCATAGTGATGATTTGCCTGAACTCTTGCCTAAAAAAATGACCAATGGTTATGCACTCAAACAGGCGCTAGATTATATTCATCACCCACCTTTGAATGCCAATATGCTGCAATTGGCACAAGGTTCTCACCCTGCGCAGCAACGCCTGATTTTTGAAGAATTAGTGGCGCATCAAGTCAGTTTACTGACCCGACGGGCTTATATTCAGCAAATTGCCTCACCTGCATTTTCCCCAAGCCAAAAACTAGCACCTGCGTTACTCGGTAACATGCCATTTCAAATGACAGGCGCACAGCAACGCGTTTCGCAAGAAATCATGCAGGATTTGCAGTCTAATAAACCCATGCTGCGCTTGGTTCAAGGTGATGTAGGTGCAGGTAAAACGCTGGTTGCTGCAGTCGCGGCGTGTCATGCCCTAGAAGAAGGTTGGCAAGTTGCGCTGATGGCACCGACTGAAATTTTGGCAGAACAACATTATCTGAACTTTCAAAAATGGTTTGAACCATTGGGCTTAACAGTGGCATGGTTGTCTGGCAAACAAAAAGGCAAAGCACGCGCAGCGGCTGAACTGAGCATTCAAGATGGTAGCGCCAATTTGGTGGTTGGTACACATGCGCTGTTTCAAGACAATGTACAATTTGCCAAACTGGGTTTGGTGATTATTGATGAACAACACCGTTTTGGGGTTGATCAACGTCTAGCCTTGCGTAATAAAGGCGCCAATCACACCACACCGCATCAATTGGTGATGACTGCAACGCCTATTCCGCGAACCTTAGCCATGTCCGCCTATGGCGATTTGGATACTTCGGTGATTGATGAGCTACCACCAGGACGTACGCCTATTCAAACGGTGACCATTCCGCTAGATCGGCGTGAAGAAGTCCTGCAACGGATTGCTAGCAATTGTACCGAAGGCAAACAAGCTTATTGGGTTTGTACCTTGGTGGAACAATCGGAAACCTTAGATGCACAAGCTGCCGAAGCGACTTTTGCTGAAATTAAAGAACGTTTTCCTGAACTGAATATTGGGCTGGTACACGGCAAAATGAAAGCCGATGAAAAACAAGCTGTCATGCAGCAATTTAAAGACAATCAACTTCAGTTACTGATTGCCACCACAGTCATTGAGGTTGGGGTCGATGTACCCAATGCTTCAATTATGGTGATCGAAAATGCCGAGCGTTTAGGGCTTTCACAGCTACATCAGTTACGTGGACGGGTTGGACGTGGTGCCAAAGCTAGTTTTTGTGCCTTATTGTATAAAAATCCACTTTCGCAAAATGGACAAGAACGCTTGCGGATTATGCGCGAAACCAATGACGGTTTTATCATTGCAGAAAAAGATTTAGAACTGCGTGGCCCTGGAGAACTCTTGGGAACTAAACAAACAGGAGATATGGGTTTTCGAGTGGCCAAACTGGAACGGGATGATCATTTACTGGCGCAGGCGCATCATGTAGCACAGCAAATTTTAAAAGATTATCCTGCGCATGCTGAAGCTTTGCTAAAACGCTGGCTGCCTGAGGCACCACGTTATGCCTATGTTTAAACGGATTGCAGTCGTAAGATGATTCAGCCAATCAACCTAGCACAACGCGGCATACAATGGCTGCGCCAACTGCAACCGTGTCAGCTCTGCCATAGCGACACGCAATGGCAACATTCGGTCTGTCAAACCTGTTGGCAAGAATTACCGTGGCGTAGCCAAGCAGTACAACGTCAAGAAATGCAGATTCAAGTCGCCTTTGATTATCACTATCCAATTAATCGCATCATTCAACAATTTAAATATGAACAGCAGTTACAATACCAACTGCTTTTGGTAGGTGCGCTGAAACAATTGTCTTATCCTAAAATTCAAGCCATTGTACCGATGCCAATTTCCTCTACCCGCCTGACTGAACGCGGTTACAATCAATCTTTATTGTTGGCAAAAGGACTGGCGCGGTATTTAGATGTTCCTATTTGGCAGCCTGTGACCCGCTTGCAAAAGCACGCGCAAAAAGGCTTAAGTCGCTTAGAACGATTAGAAGACATCCAACAGCAATTTCAAATTCAGGCTGCGCCTAAAATCCGTTATCGTCGGGTTTTAATTGTGGATGATGTGGTCACAACGGGCAGTTCAATTCATGCACTCAAACAACAATTACTCAAGCTTGGCTGTCAAAAAGTCGAGGCGGTTTGTCTCGCCAGTGCCGAATAAAATATAAAACTATTCGGTTAGGCATGCTCAATTTATAAGAAAGTTGCACTTAAAATATACGCGAATGGTCAATAACGCCTAATCAAGTTGTAAATATTGTCTTAACCACGGCATTACCACTTCACGGGTCAGTGGTGCCAACAAAGTATCTCGATCATCCAAATCCACCCACTTCATTTCAGCAATTTCAGCAGCAATTTTTGGGGTCTGATCAAGCTGCACCCAATACACATAACTCACTAAACGGCAATCAGGTTCATTGGCCGTTGCTGTTTCATAGCGACCAATAAATTGTTGAATTTTCGCCTGACAGCCAATTTCTTCTGCAATTTCTCGCAACATGGTCATTTCAGGTGCTTCATTAGGTTCTAACTTGCCACCGACTTGCATAAAACATGCGGTGTGCTGTTTACGTACCACCAATAACTGATGTTTTGCATTCAAAATTATTGCGGCAGCAACGGTAATAATGTTGCTGTTGATCTCAGTCATTTTATTTCACCAATTCCTGCTGCACCCACTCTAGCTCAGGCACTCCCCATTTCATTTCAGGGGCACGATATTGTTCAAATCGCTGTAAAATATTGTCAATACAGTTCGATACAATCAATGCCTCACAAAAACGTGGCTGAGTAAAACCTTTTTCAGAGGTCTGTCTTAAAAACTTCAGCAAATCATCATAAAAGCCATCAACATTTAAAAAAGCACAAGGTTTCGAGTGAATGCCTAATTGTGCCCACGTCCATTGCTCAAAAATTTCTTCTAACGTTCCCGAACCACCTGGCAAAGCAATAAAGCCCTCGGCCAATTCTGACATTTTTATTTTACGGGCGTGCATGTTTTCAACAATATATAATTCAGTCAAATGCGGATGCGCCAATTCATACTCTGCCAAACTTTCAGGCATAACGCCAATTGCACGGCCGCCTGCTGCCAAAGTACTATCTGCCACCACCCCCATTAAGCCTGAGCGCCCACCGCCATAAATTAAAGTTTTGTCTTGTGCAGCCAGGGTTTCCCCCACTTTTCGTGCATTTTCAACAAAAACAGTATCTTTTCCTGAGGCAGAACCACAGAAAATAGCAATTGACGACATCATTTTTTCACCATGTTATCTGGCTGTCATGCCATAAAATTAAACTTCAGGGAGATTTTTAAATAAAATAGCATTCTGAGCAGTGTATTTAGTAAGATCCTTGTCTAAAATACACCCATCCACACAATCCATACTGCGCAAGGAGAAAAGACGAATGCTTGAAGCCTTTTATGCCACAGAGCGCGGTAGTCTGGAAGATGCCACCATTAACGGTGGTTTTGATTTGCATCCAGATCTGGTCTGGATTGACCTCATTGCCCCTTCACAAGAAGAACAGCAATGGGTACTAGACGCATACTCACAAAATTTACCCACTTTAAAGTCTCTAGAAGACATTTCATCTTCGGCGCGATTCTACCGTGATGATGACGGTATTTTACACATAAGCACCTATTTTTTAACGAAAAATAAAAACTATCAAGTCGATGGCGAAACTGAAGATCATTCCAGTATTTTAGCTACCGTACAAACCGTTGCCTTTATTTTACATAAAGAACGCCTATTTACCCTACGTGGTGAAAAATTAGTGGCATTTCGGGCATTTCGGGCGCGTGCACGACGTAACGACTACGAAATTGATTATAAAGACCCGACTTGGGTACTTTTAGGCTTGCTTGAAGCCAAACTAGACGAACTTGCGGATATCTTAGAAGATATCCACAAGGACTTAGAAAAATATTCCACAGAAGTTCTGAATAACCGTCATCGTGAGCAAATTTTAGACCTCGATGACATGATTACCCGACTGGCACAATTAGAAGACATGCTTGGAAAAGCTCAACTGTGTTTGATTGATTTACGTCGCGTCCTGACCTTTTTGGCACGTCCGCGCGCGTTGGGCAGTCATATTTATGATGCCGACATTCGAGAACTCAGTGAAGATGTACGCTCACTGGTCGAACACGATGCCTTCTTATTCCAGAAAGTACGTTTCTTACTCGACACAACTTCGGGCTTCATTAACACTGAACAGAACGACACCATTCGTCGATTCTCGATTTTACCCAGTATGTTAGCGCCACCGATGCTGGTTGCTAGTGTTTATGGCATGAACACCGACGTGTTGCCTTTTGCCAAAGGGGCCACCAGTTTTATTGTAGTCAGTATTATTTTATTAGGCTTCTTTATTGGCCCATTAATTTATTTTAGATGGAAAAAATGGATTTGATTCCTTGCTCACTCCTTTAGAAGAGATTTGCAATCCCACCTACTTGTTGAATACAGCAAGAAACTCAACGCAATAAAAAAGCACCTTACAAGAAGGTGCTTTTTGGTGGTTTTTCAGTTTAGGCGAGCAGCTGTAAATCATCTTGCAAATGACAGGCTTGAATGATCTTCATCATTTTTTCAGGAACCGCTTTAAACTGTAAGCCTTTGGCTTCAGGTGTCTGACGCAACCATTGTACCAAAACAGCCAAAGCTAAAGTGCTCCCCTGTTGCAGCTGCGCCAAATTGACCACTAAAGGTAACTGCTGCTGACGAATCAACTGCAGACCTTTTTGGTAATATTGCTCTGCATTACTGAAATCTATTTTTCCAGAAACGCATAATTCCTGATTTGATAATTCAATCACGCCACACCTAACCTATTTTTTCTTTTCAACCGCAGCTTCTGCATCTGGTTTAAAGGTTGCAATGGCTTTATCAATATTGCCACCATTACGCTTCACGTTTGCCGCGAACTGGTTACGGAATTGCAAACCTAAATCAATACCCGAAACGTTAATGTTTCGGATTTTCCATTGGCTACCTTTATCTGCCAACTGGAATGACACAGGAATTTTTTCACCATTATGCAAGAAATCAATAGTCACCACTGGGTTCTTACTGTTGGTCGCCTTATAAGGACGCATGGTGTAGCTTTGGTTGCTAAATTTCGCAAACGCTGTGCCATAATTCTCAATTAAAGTTTCACGGAAGTTTTTCTCAAACTGCGCGCGCTGTGCTGCTGAACTGTATTGGTTGGTTGCATAAGTACCCATCACAATACGGGTAAATGCTTGCGCATCTACATACGGATCAAGGTTTTGACGCACAATCGTTTTGACCAATGCTGGATTGTTCTGCAATTTAGCATGATCTGCTTTTAAACGTGCAATCAAGCTATCGGCAACTTTTTTCACAAAAGCTGGTGGCGCCTCTGCAGGTGCAGCAAATGCAGTTCCTGCCAACATGGTCGAAAGTACACTTACCGCCAGAGTTTGCTTTAAAAGTGTTTTCACGGACAATCTCCTTCATTACTCAACAAATGACACTTCTGCATCTGTTGTTTCAGCTGTCGCTGTATCTTTATCTGCGTCTGACGCTGCGCCGGATGTTTTCGCTGCACCGCCAGTAATAAACTTACTGATTAAATCTTCTAGATCCATGGTGCCTTGCGTGTTGGCAATTCTTTCACCACGCTTCACAAAGTTCAAACCACCACCTGGAACCACTTTGAGATATTTCTCACCCAATAGACCATTTGTTGCTACCATTATATAAGCATCTTCATCAATACTGGTGATGGATTTCATGTTGCCTAACAGTTGTTGTTCCATTTCTTTTTGTTGCTGAGGACTTGCGTCTTGGTATTCTGCACTGTAGCGCAACTCTTCAAGTGCATAATTTTGCACTGTTTTCAGTTGTTCAGGATTAAAACTGGTCAACTTGCCATCGAGTTCAAATTCAACTGTCGCCAAACGTGATACAGGATCTAAGCTAATATCATGAACACGCCCAATCGTGACACCGCTCATGGTGACTTTAGCGCGTGGTTTTAAACCATTCACGTTGTCGAATGTTGCAGTCATATTATAACTGTCGCGCAAATTGGTACCCACCAATCCACTGACTTTCATGGCCAAGAAAAATAATGCAATGCCTGTCAAAATGACAAATACACCTACGGCCAGCTCACTTGTACGTGATTTCATTAAACACCTCCGAACATGACCGCAGTCAACACAAAATCAAAACCTAAAACACATAATGAAGAATACACCACGGTTCGTGTGGTCGATGTCGCAATGCCTTCCGATGTAGGGACACAGGCATATCCTTGATATACTGCAATCCAAGTACAAATAAATGCAAAAACAAAACTTTTAATAATGGTACCGTTGAAAATATCTTTATAAAACTGGACGTTGCTTTGCATACCACTCCAGAAAGAACCTTCATCGACACCTAGAAAATCGACCCCAACCATTTTACCGCCCATAATGCCAACCGCAGCAAAAATAATGGACAGCATCGGCAGGCTGATAATTCCCGCCCATAAACGTGGTGACACGATACGTTTGAGTGGGTCTACCCCAATCATTTCCATACTGTCCAATTGCTCTGTAGCTTTCATCAGACCAATTTCTGCAGTTAATGCAGAACCTGCACGTCCTGCAAATAGAAGTGCAGCCACTACAGGCGCAAGCTCACGTAACAAAGTCAAAGACACCATGGTGCCTAACATGGCTTCTGAACCGATATTGACCAAAATAGAGTAGCCTTGTAAGCCCAATACCAGACCAATAAATAATCCTGAAACCGCAATAATCAATAATGACATCACGCCAACACGGTACATTTGGTACAGGAATAACTTCACCCCAAGCAGGGTTGGCATTGAAAACAGAATTTGCAACAACATTTGGGTGGCGACACCAATGCCACGAACACGCTCAATGACGCGTTGACCTAGTGCGGCAATAGCATTCATGAACGCACCTCATCACTTAAATAAGCCCGATGGCTAAATTGATAATCGACTGGCCCTTCGGCAGCGCCTGTTAAGAACTGACGCACAAATGCTGATTCATGCTGTTTTAATTCTGCAGGTGTACCTTCACCCTGAATCACGCCTTCCGCAACAATATAAATATAATCAGCAATGGATAAAGTTTCAGCAACATCATGCGAGACAATGATGGTGGTTAAATCTAACGCTTCACGCAACGAACGGATTAATCGGGTCAACACGCCTTTTACAATCGGGTCTTGCCCGGCGAACGGTTCATCGTACATGATCAATTCAGGGTCTAACGCAATTGCACGTGCCAGTGCCACACGACGGTTCATCCCGCCTGAGAGTTCTGCAGGCAGGAGTTGTTCTGTACCACGCAAACCGACTGCTTCGAGTTTTAAAGCCACCAGCTCCGCAATTAAATGTTCAGGTAACTGGGTATGTGCACGCAATGGAAATGCAACGTTTTCATATACGCTCATATCAGTAAATAGCGCACCACTTTGGAATAACATGCCCATACGTGCGCGCGCAGCAAACAACTCCTGGCGCGACATTTGCGCAAGATTTTTTCCATCTAGAAGAATATCACCATGATCGGGAGTCAACTGACCGCCAATCAACCGTAATAATGTAGTCTTACCTGTACCTGAAGGTCCCATAATGGCAGTAATTTGACCACGGCGAATCTTTAAACTGACATTTTCATAAATGACACGTTTTCCTCGTTTAAAGCTCAGTTCATTGACTTCAATCAATGACGGCTCATGTTGAGGCATTGGATTATTCATAGCTGAGGGTTTTCCTGCATTTTTTCAGCACGCATACTATAAAGGATTGAAGCGCAAAATGTTATCTAGCAAATTTTTAAAAAATGTGCGCATATTGTTCAAGCAGTCTTATTATTGTTATTTAAATCACTTTTAGGACAGCAACAATTTAAAAGTAAGAAGAAATAATATAATACACTAAATTGCATAAAATGAGTGCTAAACCAATAAACGGCATCATTCCCTCTCTCGTCTGCATAAGCAATCGTAAGCTACTGATGTTCATAATTAGCAAATAGAGTTAAAAACGTGACCTATTATACATTTTATTTATCTAAAGCAAAAATTTTTATCATAAAAAACCAGCGCTGAGCACTGGTTTTTCTTTATACAAATTGCTATCGCGGTCTTAGTCGTTAAATTTACGACGTGGACGATCAAAACCACCTTCACGGCGTGGACGATCTGAATTGAACTCGCGACGTGGACGATCTTCGCCACCAAAAGAACGCTTAGGACGATCATCAAACGAACGTGGTTGACGGTCACCAAAACCACCTTCACGACGTGCAGGACGATCACCAAAATCACGTTTTGGACGATCACCGAAGCTACCTTCACGACGTGGTTTGTAGTCTACGCGGTTGCCGCGGTTGTCATCATTCGCATCAAAACGCGGCTTATCGTTGAAGCCACCTTCGCGACGCGGACGGTCTGAATTAAATTCACGACGTGGACGATCTTCAAATGAACGCTGTGGACGATCACCGAAACCACCTTCACGGCGTGGACGATCTGAATTGAACTCACGACGCGGACGATCTTCAAATGAACGTTGTGGGCGATCACCGAAACCACCTTCACGGCGTGGACGATCTGAGTTGAACTCGCGACGCGGACGATCCTCACCAAATGCAGGACGTTCGCCACGTGGTTTGTCATCAAAGCTGCGACGTGGACGATCTTCACCGCCTTCACGACGTTTAAAGTTGCTTTCGCCTTCAAAACGACGACCGCCACCAAAACCGCCACGACCACCGCGACCGCCATCACGACGACCACGACCACCGTCACGACCAGAACGTGCTGGAGGTGGAGATGGCTCTAAACCTTCAATTTCTGAAACGCTTAAACGTGCATCTAAGAAATCTTCTAACGCACGGATTTTGCCGCGCTCACGGTAAGTTGCCAAAGTAATCGCGTTACCAGTACGACCCGCACGACCTGTACGACCAATACGGTGTACATAGTCTTCATTTTTCATTGGTAAACCGAAGTTAATCACGTGAGAAATAGTTGGTACGTCTAAACCACGTGCTGCAACGTCTGTTGCAACCAAGATTTTTGCACGACCTTCACGAATGCTGCGTAAACGACGGTTGCGAACGGTTTGTGGCATTGCACCGTGTAGTGCAACAACCGAGTGACCCGCTTCAGCCAATTCTTCAGCCAACATATCGGTATCTTCTTGAGTAGATGCAAATACAACCGCTTGATCTACACCTTCATCAGATAACCAATGTGACAATAATTTTTTCTTGTGCTCGAAACCATCAGTCCAGTGTAAAGTCTGGGTGATGTCCATGTTGGTTGAGTGACCTGTTTCAATCGCAATACGTACAGGCTCATTCATCATGCGTTCTGCAAGTGTGATAATACGGCTTGCAAAAGTTGCAGAGAACATTAAGGTTTGCTTACGGTTAGCAGCTAAATCGCTAATCGCTTCTAGGTCTTCAGAGAAGCCTAAATCGAGCATACGGTCAGCTTCGTCTACAATTAAGGCATCAACTTTATCAAGTTTGATTTGACGACGGTTCACCAAGTCAAGTAAACGACCTGGAGTCGCTACAACCACTTGCGCACCTTTTAATTGTTGGATTTGCTTACCAAAAGGCATACCACCCATAATTGCTGCAATACGTACACCTTTCATGTGACGTACAAATGCAATCGCATCTTGGCTAACTTGTTGAGCCAATTCACGTGTTGGGCAAAGCACTAAAATTGAAGGCTGAGTAATAGCTTTCATACGCTCTTTAAATGGTACGAAAGTGTCTTGGCTCGCCAATACGTTTAAAGTTGGGAGTAAAAATGCAGCAGTTTTACCAGAACCTGTTTGGCTAGATACCAATAAGTCTTTACCTTCAAGTGCCGCTGGGATCGATTGTTCTTGAACAGGAGTCGGCGTAGTAAAGTTCAAGCCTTCTAAAGCTTGTTGTAAAGATTCATGTAAAGAAAAATCAGCAAAAGTTTTGCTCATAGAGATTTTCACCCTGAAAATGGGTGCTCCATTAAATAAAGTCAGATGGACATCGGCAAAAAGCGGTACAGCAATTATCGCTGACAATTTAAGATTCAGCGGCGATCCGAGTAACGACGATGTGATATAACGCACGCATGATTACGGCTTAACCTGAAGGAATCGCTTTAGCGATTGGGGCGCGAGATATCGTCCTCTCTTTGGACCGCACGCGCATACACAATGATTAGAAGAGAAATGTTCAGGTAATGAACAGAAATTAAGTGCGTGCGCGAATTATAGCAGGATTATTTTAAAAGTCACCTCATTTAATCGACTTTGGCTGTTTTTTGTGTAAACAGTGATAGATTGTGCTTTTATGACCAGTATGCAGACGACAACAACAGATTTAAAACCGGCAGTTTTAGACCATTAGCTAAAAGAAAAGCCCTCAGGATGAGAGCTTTGCTAAATGTCCTATTTAGGTACTATAAATACGATCAGCTGATTATTTCGCTGCTTCGCCCCAAGCTGGAACAACCGCTTGCATGAGTGGTTTTAACATTTTCATTGAACATGCTAAAACTTGACCATTTTCCATAGAGTCGCTGCCACCACGTGCATCGACCACAGTACCGCCCGCTTCTTTCACAATTAACTCACCCGCAGCAATATCCCACGGTTTTAAGCCAAGTTCAAAATAGCCATCTAAACGACCTGCAGCCACATAAGCCAAGTCCAATGCAGCAGAACCTGCACGGCGGTATTGAGCGCCTGCTTCTGTCACATTCAATAAACTTTCAAAATGGTTTTTGGCATAAGAAACAATTTCGCCATCACGCTTGGCACGATAAGCATGACCCACTGCCAAGAAAGTGTTATCTAAACTGTCTTTTACATTTACACGAATACGACGTTGATTCATCATCGCACCACGGCCACGGCTCGCAGAGAACAATTCATCTTTTACAGGATCGTAAATAACACCGTGCTGTGTCACACCTTTGTGTTGCACTGCAATGGAAATACAAAAATGAGGGAAACCGTGAACAAAGTTTAAAGTGCCGTCTAGAGGATCAATCACCCAACACCAGTCGGCATCGTGACCTTTACCTTCCTGCATACCAAATTCTTCGCCCAAGAAGCTGTGATTTTTATAACTTTTACGTAAAGTATCAATGGTCAATTGCTCGAGGTAACGATCTACGCGCGTTACAGGACCATCAATGCCTTTTTCTTCGACTTGTAGATCGAGTTTATGACGATTCTGATGCGCTTTTAAAAGCTCTTGACCAACTGTTTGAGCCGCACGCGCAGCCATCACCACCATAGGTTCCATTGAACACCCACTACAAATTTGAAGAGATTGATAAAGAATAATGCATGAAAGCCCCAATATTTTAGCAAATATTGAGGCTTTTGGGGAAGAAGTGTTGCTAAAAATTAATTCAATATAGATTGATGCAGTATTTGCCAAGCATTTTGCATTGATTTTTCAATGCCTTGTGCATCTAAACCTGCCTGTTGCAGCATTTGACCATGTGTCGCTTGTTGCATAAAGCTATCTTCTAAACCTAAATGAATAATCGGTTTGACAATCTGGGCCTTCGCCAAGTATTCACTCACGGCACTGCCTGCACCACCCATAATCGCATGCTCTTCTACAGTGACGAATAATGCAGTGCTGTCTGCAATCTCAGCTAACAGTTTTTCATCCAATGGCTTCACAAAACGCATATTCACCACACGTACTGCGACATCATGCTGCTGAGCAAATGCTTCTGCCGCCTCAACTGCCGCTTGCACACGGCTACCAAAAGCCAGCACTGAAATATAGTCATCATATTGTGGATTGAACTGCGCCACAATTTCAGCTTGTCCTAATGGAATTGCTGTCATTTGCTGCTGAATTTCGACCCCTAAACCATGCCCGCGTGGATAACGCACTGCTGCAGGGCCATTATATAAATAAGCCGTATGCAGCATTTGACGACATTCATTTTCGTCTTTTGGCGCCATAATCACGATATTCGGTACGGTACGCATATAGGCGTAGTCGTAAGCACCTGCATGGGTTGGGCCGTCTTCACCCACCAAACCTGCACGGTCGATACCAAAAGTGACATCCAGATTTTGCAAAGCGACATCATGAATCAGTTGATCATAACCGCGCTGCAAGAAGGTAGAATAAATCGCCACCACAGGCTTTAAACCTTCGCAGGCCATACCCGCAGCCAAAGTCACGGCATGCTGTTCGGCAATCGCGACATCAAAATAGCGTTCTGGAAATTTTTTGGCAAATTGCACCATGCCTGAACCTTCGCACATGGCTGGCGTTATGGCCAATAAACGTGAATCTTGTTCTGCCTGATCACATAACCACTGCCCAAATACATCAGAATATTTAGGCGCGCTAACGGGCCCAGCTTTGGCATGAATTTTACCAATGGCGTGATATTTTATTTGATCGGCTTCTGCAGGCGCAAAACCTTTGCCTTTTTTGGTGTAAACGTGAATTAAACGTGGACCTTTACGTTTTTTCAGCGCATTAAACACATGTGTGAGTTGTTCAACATCATGCCCATCGAAAGGGCCGAAATAATCAAACCCGATGGCTTTAAATAAATTGTCTGCAGCTTCAGTGGCGGCACAGTGCAAACGCGAGTTATACGTCCACTTCGGATGTGGCTGCACGTAAGCCTCGCCAGTTTCACTGACATGAACCGACTCACCACGCTCCCAAATCGCTGCAAGATGTTTGGCAAAGCCGCCTGTGCTGCATGAAATTGACATATCGTTGTCATTCAGCACCACCATCATATCGGCCTGATGCGCAACTGCATCATTCATGGCTTCAAAGGCCATCCCTGCCGTCATAGCGCCATCACCAATAATTGCTACCACTTCACATGGGTTTTGCTGATAACGACGTGCCAATGCCATCCCCAAACCTGCAGAAATAGCTGTTGAGGAGTGACCAACACCAAAGGTATCAAAAATAGATTCTTCACGCGCAGGAAATGCAGCCAAGCCATCTTTGGCACGAATGGTGGTGAGTTGCTCGCGGCGTCCTGTCAGGGCTTTATGCGGATAAGCCTGATGACCGACATCCCAAATTAAGCGGTCTTGTGGAGTATTAAAGCAATAATGCAGCGCAACAGTCAGTTCGATCACGCCTAAGTTTGCGCCAAAGTGTCCTCCACTTTGACCTGCGGCATACAAAATGAATTGACGTAACTCATCTGCCACCTGTGGAAGCTGGCTTTGCGCGAGTAAACGTAATTGCTGCGGATGGTCAATCGTATCGAGCAATGGTGTTACAGGGCGTTGAGTTGGAATTTCTGTATACAGCATATGTGGCAAAGCCTTCTAAAGCCTGGCAAATCCTAAGCGAGGTCAATGGGAATTACTCGATCATATAACCGAATGGTATTACCTTCAATCAGCCACATTTCTAGCGATGTAGTTTTGAGCAGTGATTTCAGTTGGGCACACGTTGGGTGGGTAGATTATCCTGAATAATCTCACTATTTATCAACCATTATCGTGCGCTTTATACAAAAAAGAAAATCTTCTGTATAAATTCGTGTTCGCTATTCTACTAATGTCTGGGCATTACGCTATACTTTAAACAATTTATCGACTATTTCACGAGTTAAACAGTGCCGATTAAGTTTGTCGCAACCTCACGATTACCGACCGCATTTGGTGAGTTCAAGATTACGGTATTTCAAGATCCTGAAACTGGCGAAGAACATGTGGCATTATCCAAAGGTTTAGACTCCGCACCTAGCGAACCTGTTTTAGTACGCATCCACTCAGAATGTTTAACTGGCGATGCTTTCGCGTCTTTGAAGTGCGATTGTGGCCCGCAGTTACAAGCTAC
Source organism: Acinetobacter sp. KAM396 (assembly GCF_021602765.1). Classification (NCBI taxonomy): domain Bacteria; kingdom Pseudomonadati; phylum Pseudomonadota; class Gammaproteobacteria; order Moraxellales; family Moraxellaceae; genus Acinetobacter; species Acinetobacter sp. KAM396. Next base: position 13,837 of record NZ_BPPH01000002.1, on the reverse strand, counting down.
TCAGCGCCTGATTAATGATGCAGGACAAGGGGTGATTTTATATTTACGCCAAGAAGGCCGCGGCATTGGCTTGACCAATAAAATTCGTGCTTATGCCCTGCAAGATCAAGGACATGACACCGTCGAGGCCAATTTGATGCTGAATTTACCTGCCGATGCACGTCGCTATGACATGTGCAGCATTATGCTAGATCATTTGCAGGTCAAGGCTGTACGCCTAATTACCAATAACCCGTTGAAAATTCAAGCATTGCAAGAACAAGGGATTACGGTGGTAGACCGCGTACCACTCACTGTGGGTTTGAATCCATTCAATGAGGAGTATTTGCAAACCAAGCATGAGCGTATGGCGCACATGTATGATAAAGGTGACTTCTAAGTCACCTTTTTTAATTAGGGATGCCGCAATTTAGACCTGATTTACTTAAATCGTCATCGAAAAAATACGGTTATTTGGCATACGGCGTTTTAAGCGCAAATCAAAGGCCATACAAATATTGCGCACAAAGGGTTTGCCTTTTTCCAGAATTTGAATGCGCTGATCTTGAATCGACAGCAATTCATCTTCTTGCATTTCTTGCAATTGCTGTAATACCTGCTCAATTTCTGCAAAGTTCAGTTCGGGATTAGCCCAAGAGGTTTCAAAGCTGCACATTAAATTCAAAATATGCTGACGAATCACCAAATCTTCCCGATCCAGCACATGCCCTTTAAACACAGGAATTTCATTGCAGGCTAAACGTGCATAATAATCTTCAATGCTTTTTTCATTTTGCGCAAAGCTATACCAACTGTCGCTAATAGATGAAACACCCAAGCCAATCATTAGCTGCGTTTTAGATGCGGTATAGCCCATAAAATTACGATGCAAGGTACCATTTTTAAACGACTGATACATACCATCACTTTCTAAGGCAAAGTGATCCATCCCAATTTCATGATAACCATAGGCCAAAAGACGCTGTTTGCCTTCTTCATAGCACTGACGTTTTAATTCATCTTTAGGTACATCTTCATCTTTAAAACCACGCTGCCCATTGCCTTTAATCCATGGCACATGCGCATAACTGTAAAATGCCAAACGGTCTGGCATTAAACGTTGGGTCTGCTCAATGGTATTCAGTACATCGTCTAGATTTTGAAAGGGCAAACCAAAAACCAAATCATGTGAAATAGAATCATAGCCAATTTCACGCGCCCACTCGGTCACACGTTGCACATGCTCAAAAGGCTGCATCCGATGAATGGCGCGCTGCACTTTTTCATTATAATCCTGCACGCCATAACTGACCCGACGAAAACCCAAGTCATATAAGGCCTGTAAATGTTCGCGGGTGGTGTTATTGGGATGACCTTCAAAACTAAATTCGTGCTGTTCTGCCACTTTGGCTTTTGCCAGAATGCCTTGAATGAGCTGCGTCAAATGTTCGACAGAAAAGAAAGTTGGTGTGCCACCGCCCAAATGAATTTCTTTAATGATGGGAGTGCTTTCGAGCAATTGGCAATATAAGTCCCACTCTTTTAATAACGCCTGAATGTATGGCTGTTCAACTTCATGGCGTTTGGTGACACGTTTATGACAGCCACAAAAAGTGCATAGACTTTCGCAAAATGGCAAATGAATATACAGACTAATGCCTTCGCTGGCATTAGACTCATCAAAAGAACGCTTCAGCGTCTGCTGCCATGCCTCGGCTGAAAAAGTAGCATCATCCCAATAAGGTACGGTTGGATAACTGGTATAACGTGGTCCAGGCACATTGTATTTTTGAATTAAAGAATTTGCCTGCTGTGTCATCCACTCTGCCCCATTCAGTTAATTGCTGCTGACTAAAATTTAGATTGTAAAAACTATTGTGCTGAGCTTAGGCATGGAAATCAACCTAGTCTTTTGCTCGGAATACATGCTGAAATACAAAGCACCTTGCGCAATTGCCTGAGCGATTTGCAGCAAACTGGATAAACCCCTTAATTTTTAGACAGTTTTATGTTTTGATGTAAGCCATTTTATTTTTATCCTGAGGTGGCCATGTCGCATCCTACTCACGCGGATATTCAACGTGTACGTGAATTTCTTCTCGATTTGCAGGCGCGAATTTGTGCGGCTTTAGAACAACAAGAACAGGCAGGTGGCGGAAGCGCACAGTTTGAAATTGATGACTGGCAACGTCCTGAAGGTGGCGGTGGTCGTTCCCGTGTCTTACAAAACGGTACAGTCATTGAAAAAGGCGGGGTGATGTTTTCGCATATCAATATTTCCAAACTGCCTGCTTCTGCAACTGAGCGTCATCCCAATATTGCAGGCGCACCTGCGCAAGCGATGGGTGTATCATTGGTAATTCACCCGAAAAACCCGCATGTACCCACCTCGCACGCCAATGTGCGTTTATTTGTCGCTGAACCTGAAGGACAACCGCCAATTTGGTGGTTTGGTGGTGGTTTTGACCTGACACCATTTTATCCAAATGATGAAGATGTGTTGGCATGGCACCAAACAGCACATGACTTATGTGCGCCTTTTGGCGATCAAGTCTATGCAGAACATAAACAATGGTGTGATGACTATTTTTATTTAAAGCACCGTGATGAACAGCGTGGCGTGGGTGGTTTATTTTTTGATGATCTGAATCAATGGGACTTTGACACCTGTTTCAACTATATTCAGGCGGTGGGTAACGGTTATTTGGCTGCAATTCTGCCTATTTTTGAGCGTAATCGTGACAAAGCCTATACCGAAGCACAACGTGAGTTCCAGCTTTACCGTCGTGGACGCTATGTGGAATACAATCTAGTTTACGACCGCGGCACTTTATTTGGCTTGCAGACAGGTGGACGGATTGAGTCCATTTTAGTCAGCTTACCGAACTTGGCGGGATGGTCGTACCGTCCTGAATGGGCAGAAGATTCCGCAGAGAAAAAACTCACCGACTATTACTTAAAACCACGCGATTGGTTAAATCTCAAGACGAGTTAAAGCTCGCGACTGGTGAAACCTTGCGTACATCGCAGTGTAAAAAAGATCACATTCAAGGTTCAAAAAAGCGATTCTTCCACGAATCGCTTTTTTACTTACAAACTTTATTGCTTATTTTCAAATCAATAAATATGCACAGCATGAATTAACTGTCATGATAGTGCGGATGGATTTTAATAGATGATGTGACCGCGCACCCTATTCGACCATGCACAAATAGGATTTAACTACCCATACATCAAACCATGAGTCAAAGGCGAATTCATCAAACTGTCAAAGCCTTATGTCACACTGCGCCACATCTGTCAGGAGATCCGCATGTTTAGCCCGCTGTTCAAACACAAAATCTTTTTATTTTGGGCAACCTTTGCCATGTTACTTGGCTCAATTTGCATGACCTTTATTTTTGAAAGTCATCTTTCAGATGGCTTAGCCATTAGTAGCAGCATTTTAGCTGGCATTGCCATGTTCGTGATTGCCACTATTTTGGTATTAGAAACCGTTTTAGAGATTTGTAATCCTTAAGTCCAAAGACTCCCACCGTTTTATACCGCCATAGGCTTTAGTCCGCGCTGAATTTGACGTATATTGATGCACATTTCAGCACATGGATTTTGGCAAATGCGCAAACAATTTGCCGTGATTGGCAACCCAATTGAACAATCACGTTCTCCTGAACTGCATCATGCCTTTGCAGAAAAAACAGGCATTGACCTGCAATACAGCAAACGCCTTGCCCCTCTTGATGGTTTTAGAGACAGTGTTGCAGACTTTTTTAGCCATGGCGGCGTAGGCATGAATGTGACCGTACCTTTTAAAGAACAAGCATTTGCTGAATGTGGCGTCTTGACCGAACGAGCCCAAATTGCCAAGGCAGTCAATACCTTGTGGATGCAAGATGGTGTTTTGCATGGCGACAATACCGATGGTCAGGGTTTGGTTGATGCGATTCGTACTTTGGGCTGGAATTTAGATCATAGCGATATTTTGATTATTGGCGCTGGCGGTGCAACCCGTGGCGTAATTTACCCGTTGGTACAAGCAGGTGCAAAAAAAATTGTGATTGCCAACCGCACCCTTGCCCGTGCTGAACAACTAGTTGCCGACTTGCAAGCCGCTGTACCGCAAGCAGAATTACGAGCCATGGCGCTCACCGATTTAACAGGTCATTTTGATTTAGCCATTAATGCGACGTCTGCTAGTTTATCGGGAGATGCACTTACCTTGCCTGAATGTTTGCAATTTAATTTTGCTTATGAAATGGCTTATGGCAAACCTTCAAGCTTTTTACAGCAAGCCAAAGCGCGTGGCGTACCGACCTCAGAAGGTTTTGGCATGCTGGTCGGACAGGCGATAGAATCTTTTTATATCTGGAATGGCGTGAAACCTGAACTAAAAGATTTCATCTAAAATTTTATGCAGCATCCATGACTTTCGATCAAAGGGGCATTATTTCTGCTCCTTAGCTCAAAGTATTTGAAACTTCCTGTGCAAATTAAATGATCTTTTCGCATAAAATTGGGTTAATTGACACCCGTATATCGCCTTAAAACCATATAAATTGCAGCTTATAAAACACAATATACCAAAGTATTAATATTGATATTTGCATTATTAATCAACATGATACAAATAAATCAAAGATATACACCTTGTTATTCTTCACGATTCACGATAAAACTAAACTAATCCTTGTCTAAAAAATTTATTCGCATTTCTGACATTTTTATTCGCTATTCTTATCAATGTTTTTTAATCATGAGTGTGAATAATCAACATATCGATACAGATAATCCAAAACTATTTCTAAATTAGGATTAAGACTATGCCAGCGTATAAAGCCCCATTACACGATATTCGTTTCTTAATGAACGAAGTGCTTGATTACCCAACCCACTACAAAAATCTTTCTAACGGTGAACTTGCGGACGCAGATACAGTCGATATGATTTTGGAAGGTGCAGCAGATTTCTGTGAAAATGTACTTTCTCCCCTTAATCAATCAGGCGATGAAGAAGGCTGTCATTTTGAAAATGGCAATGTGACCACACCTAAAGGCTTTAAAGAAGCTTATGATCAATTTGTGCAAGGTGGTTGGCAAGGTCTGTCTTATCCTGAGCAATACGGCGGTCAAAACTTGCCAATGTCGCTGAACCTTATTAAATCTGAAATGATGGGTACTGCAAACTGGTCTTTCCAAATGTATCCGGGTTTAAGCATAGGTTGTATCAATACCATTATGCAATTTGGTACAGACGCGCAAAAAGATACCTATTTACCACACTTGGTTGCAGGTACTTGGTCAGGCACCATGTGTTTGACTGAACCACAGTGCGGCACCGACTTAGGTCAGGTAAAAACCAAAGCAGAACCGCAAGCCGATGGCACCTATGCAATTTCAGGCACCAAAATCTTTATTTCTGCAGGCGAACATGACCTGACTGAAAACATCATTCATATTGTGTTAGCGCGCCTCCCAGATGCACCTGCAGGCACGAAAGGTATTTCATTATTTATCGTACCGAAATTCTTGCCAACAGCAGAAGGTACGGTGGGCGAACGCAATCCTGTCACTTGTGGCTCAATTGAACACAAAATGGGGATTCGCGCGTCTGCAACTGCAGTCCTAAACTTTGACAATGCCGTGGGTTATTTGATTGGTGAACCACACAAAGGCTTACATGCCATGTTTACCTTTATGAATACTGCGCGTATTGGTACAGCAATTCAGGGGATTTGCCATGCAGAATTGGCATTCCAAGGTGCATTGCCGTATGCCAAAGAACGTATGTCAATGCGTGCACTTTCAGGTAAAAAAGACCCTGAAAAAGTAGCTGATGCAATCATTCACCATGCCGATGTGCGTCGTATGCTATTAACACAAAAAGCCGTAGCAGAAGGTGGTCGTGCCATGATTTATCATGCTGCACAACTGGCAGACAAAATGAACGACGCTTTAATGCGTGGTGATACCGCTGCTTTTGAAGCACATGATGACCATTTAGGTTTCTATACCCCAATCTTAAAAGGCTTCTTGACTGAGTTGGGTTATGAAGCTGCCAACCACGGCATGCAAGTGTACGGCGGTCATGGCTATATTAAAGAATGGGGCATGGAGCAAATTGTACGTGATTCACGTATTTCTACACTATATGAAGGTACAACTGGCGTTCAGGCACTCGACTTGATTGGTCGTAAAGTGTTGTTAAGCTCTAAGGGTAAAGTGATTCGTGACTACACCGCTGAAATTTTGAAATTCTGTGGTCAACACGCACGTAACAAATACATGCGTCGTTTTGCATGGGACTTAACCAAGCTATGTGCTCAATGGAATGCATTAACCGTGCGCATTATGTTGGCAGCTCGTAAAGACCGTGACATCGTATCCAGTGCTTCTGTAGATTTCTTAATGTTCTCTGGTTATGTCATGATGGCTTATTTCTGGGCGCAACAAGCGGCTGTAGCTTCGACCAAATTGGCAGAAGGCAATGGTCAAGAAACGCCTGAGTTCTATAAAGCCAAAATCAAAGTTGCAGATTTCTACTTTGAGCGTTTATTGCCACGCACCCAAGGTCATGCAGAAGCTATGATCAACCCATCTAAAACCATGACTGCATTAGCACCAGAACATTTTAGTTTTGATTACTAAAATATTCTAATTAGATGTAAACCAAAAGAGCGCGTAATGCGCTCTTTTGGTTTTGAATTGTAAACTTCCATCTACAAAATCTTTTTGGAATCATCATTCACAGCTGCCATTTCGACTAATCCCAAAGCATCACAAAAATGCTTCCAACACTGAATTTAAAAACACATGCCCTTGCGCGGTACATGCCAATCGCTTTGGATCATCCTGTAACAATTGCCGCTGACGCAATGTATTTAAAATATCCTGCAAATCTTCCAAATTTAAACCTGTACGGGCAGCATACAAGTTTTCTTCAACCCCATCATTCAGGCGCAGTGCATTCATCATAAATTCAAATGGCAACTCATCGGCTGCAATTGCTTTAAACTGCAAGTTTTCCGCAGGTACTTTGGCTAAGTAATCTTTCGGCAAACGGGTTTTTTGGAAGCGATACACACCATCAGGCAAAGTCACTTTGCCATGTGCCCCCGCACCTATCGCCAAATAATCGCCAAACTGCCAATAATTTAAATTATGTGCAGACGGCAACTCTTTACGCCATGCAGACACTTCATAATTCACAAAACCTTGCGCAGTTAAATAGGCTTCACCCTGCGCTTGAATTTCTTCCAAGACATCATCTACAGGTAAAATTGGCTGAGTGCGGAAAAATACGGTATTAGGCTCAATGGTCAATTGATACCATGAAATATGCGTTGCACCATGTTCCACTGCCAGTTTTAAATCCTGCAGTGCTTGCTGCAAAGTCTGTTCAGGCAAGCCATGCATTAAATCGACATTAATTCGCTGAAAGCCCGCTTCACGCGCCAAGCCAATTGCGGCAATCGCATCATCATTAGAATGAATACGCCCTAATTTTGTTAAATGCTCAGTATTAAAACTTTGCACGCCAATCGACAACCGGTTAATGCCTGCAGCCAAATAATCGGCAAAAGGGTCATGCTCCACTGTACCTGGATTGGCTTCCAACGTAATTTCGCAGTCATCCTCAAAAGCAAGCACGGCTTTCAGCTGTGTAAATAACCATTGATAACCCTGTGCTGAAATCAGCGAAGGTGTACCACCGCCAATAAAGACACTGTGGATTTTTCGACCCTGCGCAAACTGGGTCTGGGTTTTAAAATCTTCCAGCAAAGCCTGTAGATATTCTTGCTCTAAATCTAAACTCAATTTACCGTCAGGCACAGCATGAGAATTAAAATCACAATACGGACACTTACGAACGCACCACGGCATGTGAATATATAAAGATAAAGGAATATCAATGGGATGAAGTGGGTTCAAAGACAGGCTCAATGCAAAATCAAAACAGTGATACAGATTTTAACATGACTACAGCAAGACACCGATGTATTGCCTAGAATTTGCTTTAGACTAGAGTCTATGAAATAAGAAAAAATGTGCAAATGATGAAGATATCCAGCCAATTACTCTTAATTTTGCCACTGGCGATGGGCATCGGGATTGCAATGGCATTTCAAACTGCAATCAACAGCCAATTGCGTGAATATTTATATTCTCCGCTACAAGCTGCCCTTTTCTCTTTTTTGGTTGGTACAATAGTTTTAGCCGTACTGGTATTTTTTCAGCAAGTCGAAAAACCCAACCTCAGCACCTTGCTCAACATTCCTTGGTATTTATGGATTGGCGGATGTTTAGGGGTTTATGCCATCAGCATGAGTATTTATAGTGCTCCCAAACTAAGTTTGCTTACTTTGTCTGGGGTGATTATTTTTGGACAAATGGTCACCTCAATGCTGATTGATCATTTTGGGTTCCTGGGCACTGAAAAAGTTGCTATCAACTGGCAACGTCTTCTAGGTAGCGTAGTGATTTTTATTGGTGTGCTTCTCACTTTACAACGCTAATACCCAAACGCTAAGCACCTCAGCCATTGAGATTTTTTGTGTCAAATATACATTCTGTGACCACGACCCGTTTTGAATTAAAACAGCTTTTTAAACTGATGATTCCAATTTTGGTCACACAATTTGCGCAAGCTGGTTTAGGTCTAATTGATACCATTATGGCAGGTCACATGTCTGCCACCGACTTAGCGGCCATTGCTGTTGGGGTTGGTTTATGGATGCCCATTATGCTGCTGTTCAGTGGCATTATGATTGCCACCACACCCTTAGTCGCCGAAGCCAAAGGCGCACGTACTCCAGAAAAAATTGTCACCATCGCCCGTCAATCTTTATGGATTGCATTTATTTTAGGCGTGATTGCGGGGCTGATTTTACAGTTCATGCCGGCACTATTGCCGTTATTTGGTGTGCCTGAAAATTTACAACCCAAAGCAGGCTTATTTTTACATGCCATCGGTTTTGGGATGCCTGCCGTGACCATGTATGCCGCTTTGCGCGGTTATTCAGAAGCACTGGGTTATCCACGCCCTGTGACCGTAATTAGTCTGTTGGCATTGGCTTTATTGGTTCCACTGAACTTTATGTTTATGTATGGTTGGGGGCCTCTGCCTGAACTGGGCAGTGCGGGTTGTGGTTTTGCCACCGCGATTTTGCAATGGTTAATGTTTATAACTTTGGCATTTTATATTTTTAAAAGTCGCGCCTATCAAAGCACGCAGGTATTTAGCCAATGGGAAGCGATTGATGCGGTCTGGATTAAACGTATTTTGCTGTTAGGACTGCCCATTGGTTTAGCCATTTTCTTTGAAGTGAGTATTTTTAGTACTGCCGCTATTGTGATTAGCCCTTTGGGAGAAACCAAACTGGCAGCACATCAAATTGCCATGTCGGTCACATCTCAGTTATTTATGATTCCCATGTCTTTAGCAATTGCCCTGACCATTCGTATTGGCACATATTATGGCGAACAAAATATTCACGCCATGCGTAAAGTACAAGGCTTGGGCTTTGCAACTGCAACTGTATTTGCCTTTTCCACCATGGTACTGATGTGGTTTTTCCGTCCTGAAATCATTTCAATTTACACCCGCGACCCGCAAGTGGCGCAAGTGACGATGTCTTTATTATTATTTGCGATTGCCTATCAACTCATGGATGCATGGCAAATTAGCGCGGCAGGTTGTTTGCGGGGCATGCAAGACACGCAAGGCCCAATGTGGATTACCATGCTCGCTTATTGGGTTGTGGCCTTCCCCATTGGCGTGTATTTAACCCGTTACAGCAGTATGGGCGCTGCAGGGGTTTGGGTCGGACTGATTGTCGGTTTAAGCATTGCCTGCGTGTTACTTCTGACCCGCTTATATTTCAATAATCGACGACTAGAACGCCAATTTACAGCATAAACCTCAGCCTACTCACCTACATGCCAAAATACGTTTTGGCACGTGGGTCTTGTGATCAAAAAATACTTTAACAATTAAAAGTAGGCATTTTGCTCACGAACACTTATGATCAAAAGATAGTAAAGATGATCTTGAGGAACATCGCATGGCAAAAACGGCGCGTACACCTGGTCGTCGCTTTATGAAACTTGCGAGCATGACAGCAAGTATTGCAACCAAAACGGTATCGAACTCGATTAAAAACCTCACCGCAGATGAAGAACAAAAAAATGCGGCACGCAGCCAATTGTTTCAGGATATTGGTATCCAAATTGCTGATACCTTAGGCGAAATGAAAGGTGCGGTGATGAAAGTCGGGCAAATTGCCTCGCAATATAAAGATATTTTTCCGCCTGAAGTTGCCAAAGCCATCAGTAAATTACAGCGCCAAGCACCTGCCATGCCTTTTGCTGAAATTAAGGCACAAGTTGAAAAAGAACTCGGTAAACCGCTCGACAAAATTTTTAAACACTTTGATGAAACTCCGTTTGCAGCCGCATCTATTGGGCAAGTGCATAAAGCCATTTTACCCAATGGCGAGCAAGTGGTGGTCAAAGTGCAATATCCTGGGGTCGATGAAGCCTGCGAAAGTGACCTGAAACAAGTCCGTTTGGCGCTACGTTTAATGGGCGTACTTAAAATAGACCGCAAATTACAAGACCGTCTATTTCAGGAAATTCAGGAAAGTTTAGATAATGAGCTGAACTACCAAATTGAAGCACAAAACCTAGAAGTAGCGCGTACGTTTCACGCGGCTTTGGATGATAAAATTATTATCCCAAAAGTGTTTAAAGATTATTCTTCACGGCATATTCTCACATTGAGCCTAGAACAAGGTGAAAGTATTGAAACGGCAAGCACATGGCCACAGGGTACCCGTAATACTTTGGGACGACATTTATTGCGTGCCATGGGCCAAGAAATCTTTTATTTAAAACGCTTTCATTGCGATCCGCATCCGGGCAACTTTGCGTTTCGCCAAGATGGTTCTGTGGTGATTTATGATTACGGGGGCGTCAAAACTTTGTCGAATGATGTCGTGCATCATTTTAGGCAACTGATTCATGCTGCACGTGCGCAAGATATTGCCGAAATTGAACAGCATTTACACACACTACAGGCCATTTCTGCATTGGGCAAATTCCCTGAAGATTTATATTTGCAATGGTTAGAAGTGCTGATGCGTCCACTCACCACACATTATGATTTTGCTGAAAATTCTGCGCATCATGATGGCGTTGAGTTGGTCAAAAGTTCCCTGAAATATTGGGATGTGTTTAAGCCTTCTCCCGATACCTTAATGGTGAATCGTACCGTTTCAGGACATTATTGGAATTTAACTCATTTAAAAGTACATGATAATTTAAATGATATTTTTGAAGAACTGGTTCCACCACGAGCTTAGACCCAGCTTTGGACGAAGCAAAGGATGCTGAAAATAAAACCCAATCTGTTTGGGTTTTATTTGCCAAATTAATTGTTATGTTATAACATATTTATAATCACACACTTAGTTTGGAGAAATCTCATGCGTCCAAATATCCACCCTGAATATCGAGAAGTTTTATTTCACGACACCAACGCCAATGCCTATTTTGTGATTGGCAGCACCTTACAAAGCAGCCAAACTAAAGAATATGAAGGCAAAGTATATCCTTATGTAACTTTAGATATTTCAAGCGCATCGCATCCGTTCTACACAGGCGAGCAACGTCAAACCAGCAATGAAGGACGTGTTGCGAGCTTCAACAAACGCTTTGCACGTTTCAAACGCAAAGCTTGAGTTTTATTGCAAAATCTCACAAACACTTCATATTCAGTTAAGCTTTTTGTTTTATATTTTAAACATAGCAAGATTGCTCATCGAAACGATGCGATATCCTCTATCTTCAAAGCCCAAGCACTCTCCTCCAGCTTGGGCTTCTTTTTTATTTGTAATTTTCTTCTACATAACGATTAATCGGGTACAGACCCTAATTTAATGTTTTAAAAACTGTTGAATTACATAAAAACCCAACCCTAAAAACATCACGCCTAAAACCACACTAGAAAGCGCATAACTAAACGCCATCCCCTGCTGTCCATGTCTGAATAGTTGCCAAGTTTCCAAACCAAAACTAGAAAAAGTAGTAAAGCCACCTAAAACACCCACCATCAGTAATAAACGCGCTTCCTGCTGTAAAGCGGGATATTTTTGACTATATGCAAAAAATACACCCGCTAAAAAACAACCGAGTAAATTCACTGTCCACGTGGCCCACGGAAAATGCTGGGTAGATTTAAATAAATACAGGCTGGCAGAATAGCGTAAACTTGCGCCAATTGCACCGCCCATTGCCACCAAAAGCCAATTCATTGTGTTTTGAATCCTAATGAAAAAAAGTGGGATGAATGAACCATCACCGCACAATTAAAGTTTAGTCACACTATACAAGAATCATGATTTTAAATGCCATTTTACACTCAAAAAACACATAGACTTTGCTATAAAAATTGCGCTAGTCTGCATAATATTTTTAGGCACAATGGAGAACAGGATGGCTCAGGAATTATTGGCGCAACTTGAAGCAGGCACTGCAAACTTTACCGATGTGCTTACATTTATTGAAGCACGTTACAACCACACGCCAACTGCTTTTAAAAATGGGCAACAGCTCAACGCTGCCAATGAAAATCAAGGCAGTGCCAAAATCTTTTCATTTGCGAAACTCAATGGCTTAAATCAGGCGCAGACCCTCAGCCTATTTGCAGAACATTATGCTTCGGTACTTGCAACACCTGAAGGGACTGATCATCAAAATATCCGCCAGTTTATGCAGCACGGTTGGGATGGTATTCAGTTTGAAACGCTAGCCCTTAGCGCCAAATAAAAACAATTTTAACCAAGCAAAAACCGCATGAAAGTTAAACCTAATCATGCGGTTTTTTATTAGGGATGTGTACGTTTCACGAGGAGCAATACTGAAGCTATTTACCGTGTTTAAGATGCGGTTTCGGCATGTATCTACAATTCAAACTCTAAACTAAACATCACACTCAGCTTTTTGCTTTTTCAATCCACTGAATTGAACTAACGCGAAATACTTCACAAGCACCATCCCCCGTATCGATTGGTGTAAGAGAGGACGTCCAAACCAAGTCGTGATCTTTCACTTCGACCAACTCACCTTTTAAACGCACCAAATCACCACGTTTTACTTTTTGAATGTCTTTGGCAATTTTTGGGTTAGCAGGAATGATGTGCATATTAGATACCATTTGCATGGCTTGTTCAGCAGGCACAGGTAAACGGTCTATTTTCCAGTTTAAATAGCGGTCATATTGATTGACTGTGATATGACGGGCAATTTCAGGCTCAGCAAACAAGCCCCAACTCACCGCATAATCAATCGGAGAAAATTTGGCTTGGGCATCATCTTGATAGATTTTTGAACCCAAAATCCGAAAATCACCTTTAAAGGGTTGCAACACTTCAATCGACTGACTTTTCAATACAGGAGGCAGACCTTTGGCAATATTACGCTTGACTGAGGCATAGACAGAAAATGGCAAAGCCAGAGTCAGTAACAATGCCGTGAGTTTTAGCGAAATATGTGTGTTCATCTTAAAATCTACCTAACAAATTCATCTATCTATATTTATCTTAATCACAGATTATGAATACAATAGTTGAAATTGGTAACAAAATGCATTCATTCGCTTATTCTGGCATGACCAAAAACCTGTAATTTCAGCTAAGCTTAGGGTCATAAAATCCATAATCAGATCTGCACATGCTCTTTGACATCCTCCTCGACCTAAAGGACGGAGATTCCTACTGCTAGACGCTCATGTCCGAGCGCAAGAATATTCAGTGCGGAATTTACATCCCGATCATGGAGCGTACCGCACTCCACACACTGCC